>WTHE01000081.1 GCA_011523315.1 Candidatus Binatota bacterium | reverse complement strand
CTACGGCAAGATCCCCGAGTTCAAGTACTGCGCGGTGCAGGTCGAGGTGGCCAGCGGCGTTGAGGCCTAGCACGTTTCACGCTTCTGTGTCGCTCTTCGTTTGTGAATTTAGACCCCAGTCTCTCAGGTGACACGGCGGTCGCGCAGGGATCGGAGGAAGATTCTGGGAACGGTTCAGGTAGAGGTGGCCGAGGAGGCAGAGGCGGAGGAGAGGACGCCGTCCTCAGGGTCATTGAGGGCGGTAATACGCAGTTCGCCAAGGCCGAAGACCGTACCTTTACCGATGTGAATCCAACTACTCGCCGCAAACAGAGGCCACAACCGACCGGGCCCGGCGTGAAGCTCCAGTCCTCCGAGGACGCCGTGCAGATCAATCTCACGGCGCTGGGCAGCAGACCAGCGCACGAGGTCGCTCCGCTCACCATGCCAGGGGCGTGCTGCCAGCCCTGCCGCCTCCTGCTGTACGGCCCACATCATATCCCGGTACACTTCCCCTTTGGCCTCACCCGCAAGACTGGCGACACGGCGCAGAGCAGCAGTGGCGATATCAACAGGGGCGGGGGCGGCCAACAGCCTCCCCTGACGGATCAAGCGTAGAGGGGCAGGAAAATCCAGGCCGCACGGGGTTGAAGCCGGATCACCTGAGAGCGGCCAGACAGTGTCGGATAATTTCCAGCGTTCCGCCTCGGAGGACGCCCCATCGTTTCCCGGTCCGAGCGGCAGCCGTGCGCGGATGGAAAACGGCGCGCGCGTGGGGCCAAGCCCCATACCGCTGGCGATATCCCAGGCCCGCCACAAGACCGACTCCAGGCGCTCGTCGATGCCGAGCAATATCCACTCGACCGCCGGAGCGGTCATCGGGTCGGGTGGAGCGGGCCGCAGGATATAGCGGGGCAGACGGCGGTGTGCCGGTCCGTCGGAGGCGAACACCCGCTGGTACGCCTCGGCATCTACATGTCGCAGCGCGCGGCCCCACACGCCACGCACCATCGGGACTGTCGCTCGGACCTGTGGCGTCGTCAGCGAAAGCCGCCACGCCTTGATTTCTACGCGGTCTAGCAGTGATGTGACGTAGTCTTGCCAATGCATTCGGGCCATCCCATTCTGACTCTGGCGCCACTCTCTCACCAAGCGCCCAGGCTTTCAACTCAGGGTCTCCGCAGTAGGGGCACGGCATGCCGTGCCCCTACGTAAACGTCAGCGGTTTCAATCCCCTCACAATCGGGGCTTCGGTCGGAACTTCTGCACTTCGATTCGCTCGAAGCCGTGACCCTGAAGTTTCAATCCCCTGGCAACCGGGGCTCAGGTCTAAACCCTACGCGCCGTACATGCCGCTGGTTATGACTAGCACTGCTCCTTTTCAATCCCCCACATAGCCGGGCTCTGGGTTAACCTCTAACGTGTTCCCTGCAAACGGATGCTCGGCCCTCTGGAAGAGTTTCAATCCCCTACCAACCGGGGCTCAGGTCTAAACCCGATGACCGTGGCGACGATCAGCTGGCATCTGCGCAAGTTTCAATCCCCTACCAACCGGGGCTCAGGTCTAAACAAAGAAGAAATCAGGAGGTTATGGCCGTGACACACTCGAAGGGAAGTTTCAATCCCCTACTAACCGGGGCTCAGGTCTAAACCCTCCAGCGAATTTCCGCTTAACTGGCAAGTGTTTACCCCAACGTTTATCGTAACCCCCGAATCGAGGTGGCACTTGTCATCTGACAGCCTGGTTCTCGATTTCGCGGATGGCCGCTAAATCGCCGCAATTTCAAAGGGTTTGGCGGTTTCGTAACCCCAGAGGGGTTCCAGGGCCGTCGGTGGTTACGACTGCCGCTCACACGATGAATACAGCCTCCTCGCCAACGCGCTCCGCGTTTTCACCCACGCCAAGATAGAATCGCTCCTTCTCACAGGCAGCACACAGGCGATAGATGGCCACGTTGTCTTCGCTGGGATCAATCAGACCGGATAACTCAGATATGCACTTGTCAAAGAGCGCACGATCAACCCGCAACTCGAACACGCTGGCCTGCACACGATCCCCGTACGCATCCAGGCATTCGGCCACCTTACGGCGGCGCTGGTCACTGGTGATATCGTAACATACAACAAAACGCAGCATCGGTCAGACTCCTCACGAGTGGCGGAGAAGCAAGGGCTGATAGGGTTCGCGGCCACGCACATGCGCGGCCAGACGGTCGGCCTGACGGCGGAGCAAGTCCTCGGGTGAAATTTCCTCTTCAATCCCCGGCAGAGGGGCATCCATAAACGCTTCCCACGCACGAAAAAAGGTTCGCAGGCCATCACGCGTGAGACGTACCCCACCCCGCTCTGGGTCGGACGCAAAATGTCCAGGCCGCAACTGACGCAGATTGCAAACCCGCAGCACGAAGCGATCCACCACTGGGTGCCGCAATTCCTCAAGCAGGTCGAGTGCCAGGCTCGGGCGACCGGAACGGACCGTGTGCATGAAGCCCAGGTAGGGGTCGAAACCGCGCGCCTCAAGCAGGCTGGCCAAGGCGTTCGCCAGCAGCACATAGCCGAAGGACAGCAAGGCGTTGGCCGGGTCCGGTGGTGGGCGGCGGGCGCGGCTGGTGAAATCAATGTCGCCGGTAAACCCAAGCCTGAGCCCCGCAAAGTAGCGCCGGGCAGCATCTCCCTCGAAGCCCATCAGCGTGTCTCGACTGGACGCCTCCGAGACTGTCTCTACCAGCGCCTTGAGGTCGCCGATTGCGCGGCCCAAGGCCGGCTCGCCACGCCGGTTGGAACGCAGGGCTGTCAGCACCCCGGCCGCGTTGTGGAGCTTGGCCGAGACAAAGGTTTGCGCGAGCAGAAGCGCCCGCCGCTCATCAGTGACCATACGGAATTGCGCCAGACGCAGGTCGGCCGTGCGCGACAGTTCGGGAACGAGGCGGCCCACAAAGTCCCCGTTGGCCCGAAACCACGCCACCGCAATACCCTGCTCCAGGCAAAGCCGGGTGGCGTCCGACGTGATATGGGTGCGGCCCACCAGGGAGATAAGCTCCAGCCGGTGGGGTTCAACCTCAATCAGACGGTGCCGGCGCTCGGGCTTTGGTCCGGCCCCGTCAGGGTCCTTATCAACCGTCACCACAATGGAACCGGCCGAGCGACGGACCACCGCACCGGGCTCTGTGACATAGAGGGTAGGCATGGGATATCAGCCCGCCGTGCCGACCGCGTCAAAAGCCAGCCAACGGGCCGTCTTCAGATGGTCCCTCGCAATGGTGT
>WTHE01000113.1 GCA_011523315.1 Candidatus Binatota bacterium | reverse complement strand
GGTCGAGTCAATAGGGTGTCTCAAGTATGTAGGTCCCTTTGGCAAAGGGGGAAGCCTGCCCTGAGCCCCGCCGAAGGGCGCGATAGCGCGGGAGGATTTCTTGGAGAGAGTCGGAGTGAGGACGTATGGATTTTCGATATACCCCTGAACAGGAAGCGTTTCGGGAAAAGCTGAGCGCCTGGCTCGACCGCAATATGGCCGAGGTCTTTGGCGAGGCCCGCGATCCTCTGGCCCAGACCGATGAAGACGGCGAAAGACGCTGGCAGCGTACCAAGGAGTGGCACCGGTGCCTGTATGAGGCCGGCTATGTGGCGCTGCACTGGCCCAAGGAGTGGGGCGGGGGCGGAGCCGATCTGGTCGAGCAGGCGATTTATCAGGATGAGGTGCTCAAGCGCGGCCTGCCGCTGTACGGGGCCAACCAGCTGGCCATTGACCGGATTGGGCCGACGCTGATGTTCATGGGCAATGACGAGCAGCGTCAGCGCTACCTGGCCAAGATGCTGACCGCCGAAGAGATCTGGTGTCAGGGCTATTCTGAGCCCAACGCCGGCTCTGACCTGGCCGGGCTGCAAACCCGGGCGGTGCTCGACGGGGATGATTTTGTCATTAACGGCCAGAAGGTGTGGACCAGCCTGGCCCATCGGGCCGACATGCAGGTCTTGCTGGTTCGGACCGACCCCGACGCCCCCAAGCACCGGGGCATTTCATATCTGCTGGTCGATATGAAGACGCCTGGGATTACGGTTCGACCCCTGGTCCAGATTACCGGCGAGTCGGATTTCAACGAAGTGTTTTACGACAATGTCCGTGTGCCGCGCGAAAACCTGGTCGGCGAAGTCAACCAGGGCTGGCAGGTGTCGATTGCCACCCTCATGTATGAACGGGTGTCGGGCGGCACGCGCCATCCGGTTGAGCGGACGGTCAACGAGCTGATCGGTGTGGCCAAGACGGTCGAGTTTGAGGGCCGGCCGGCCTCACAGCACCCCTACGTGCGCCAAAAGCTCGCCAGCCTGTCCACCGAGGCGCTGTGCCTGCGTCTCAGCCGCTACCGGTCGCTGACCGCCCAGCTGAACGGTAAGGTGCCCGGTCCGGAAAGCTCGTTTGGCAAGCTGCACGCGACCGAGTTGAATCTGCGGGCGGCCATGTTTGCCGATGAATTGCTCGGCCCCTACGCCCCACTTGAACGGGGCTCGCTGGGCGCAATTGAAAACGGCCGCTGGAGTTACCGGGCGCTGCGGGCGCGCGGGCTGACGATTGCGGCCGGCTCCAGCGAGATTCAGCACAACATCATTGGCGAGCGGGTGTTGAAGCTGCCCAAGGGCCGATAGCCAAATCGGAGCTTAGGCAAAGACCACTTCTTGCAGACGATCTCCTTTGTGGAGAGGCTCGACGTGGACGATGATTTTGCGATCGAGTTTATTCAGAAAGCCAAAGAGCCGCCCCTCAGAAAAGAGGTGATATTTCCCACGCATCAAATTGGAGACTTCGGGCTGTTTGATCTCCAGTAATTGAGCAATCTCTCGCTGTTTCAACAGACGCTGGCGAAGAATCTGACGCACCGCATAGCCCAGCTTGGCGCGGGTCAACAGTTCGTCTGCATCCTCCAGTCCTATGTCCGCAAAAACGTTGCCGCTGCTCTCTTCAAAACCCAGGGGTTCTTTGTTCATGCGCTCAACTCTTCTTCCATAAACAATGAGGGTTTCTATGGTGAGCTGCACCGTTCCGGCGGGATTCAGGGTGATGTCGGATTACGCTCCGCTAATCCGACCTACTCCGCTGATCTTCATTAGCCCTGCTGCACGGCTTCCAGGGTTTCCCAGCGGGCAAAGGCGGCTTCGAGTTCGTGCTCTACGGCGCTGAGTCTGGCCTTCAGGGGGCCGACTTGGCCGCCGTTGTGTCGGTAGAGCTTTGGGTCGGCTAACTGACGGTGAAGATCGTTCTGCTCGGCTTCGAGCTGTTCGATTTTTTCGGGCAGGGCGTGGAGTTCCTGCTGCTGCTTGTAGCTCAGCTTTTTCCTGGTCGCCCGTGGCGGACGGGCGGTGTCCGGCTTGGGCTGAGGCGTGGGTGTTTGGGTTGGCGCCGGGCGACGCTGACGCAGCCAGTCGTCGTAGCCGCCGACGTATTCATGCACCCGGCCCTCGCCCTCAAAGGCTACAACGCTGGTGACGACATTGTTGAGCAGGGCGCGGTCGTGGCTGACCAGCAGGACCGTGCCGGGGTAGTCCAGCAATAGCTCTTCCAGCAGTTCCAGGGTGTCTAAATCGAGGTCGTTGGTGGGTTCATCAAGGACCAGGACGTTCGACGGCTGGAGAAACAGGCGGGCCAGCAGCAGACGGTTGCGCTCGCCGCCCGACAGCGCCTTGACCGGGCTGCGGGCACGCTCGGGCGGAAACAGAAAATCCTGCAAATAGCTGAAGATGTGACGCGGTTTGCCGTTCAGGGTGACGGTGTCGTGCCCGTCGCCGACCATGTCTTGGACGGTTTTGGTCTCGTCCAGCTGTATCCGCAGCTGATCGAAATAGGCGATCCGCAGCCGGGTGCCGTGTTCGACTATGCCGCGCTGGGGCGGTAGCAGCCCGAGCAGGAGTTGGAGCAGGGTTGTTTTGCCCGAGCCGTTGGGACCGATGATGCCGACCTTGTCGCCACGCATGATGGTGGTGGAGAAATGGTCGATGAGCGGCTGATCGGTATAGCTGTAGCTGAGGTCGGTGGCCCGGATGACGCGCTTGCCCGACCGCTGCGCGTCCTGGGCTTGCAGGCGCACGCTGCCCGGCTGTTGGCGGCGGGAGCGGCGGGCCGCGCGCAGGGCCTGGAGGGCCCGCATCCGGCCCTCGTTGCGCGTCCGTCGGGCGGTAATGCCCTGGTGAATCCAGATTTCTTCCTGGGCGATTTTTTTATCCAGCTGCGCCCACTCCTGGGCTTCGGCGTCGAGCGCCGCCCGCTTGCGCTTCAAGAAGGCGTCATAATCGCACGACCAGCTGCTGAGTCGTCCCCGGTCCAGCTCCACGATCCGGGTGGCCAGCTTGCGCAGCAACAGGCGGTCGTGGGTGACAAACAGCAGGGCTTTTTCACGCTGGAGCAGAAAGGCTTCGAGCCAGTCAATCGCGGTGATATCCAGGTGGTTGGTCGGCTCGTCGAGCAGCAGCAGGTCGGGGTCGCTGACCAGGGCTGCGGCCAGCAGGGTGCGCCGTTTGAGGCCGCCCGACAGGCTGGCGAACGGCGCGTTCGGATCGAGGTCGAGGTGGGACAGAATCTGCTCGACCTGACGGTGGACCAGCCAGCCGCCGTCCATGTCCAGGCTGTGTTGGAGGCGGTCGAGCCGGGCCAGCAGCTGGCGGTTGCCGTGGCGGTGGGCCAGCTCGGCGCTGAGCTGCTGGTAGGCGGCCAGGCTGTGGCCCAGTTTGCCCAGCCCGCGGGCGGCCAGCTCGAACACCGTGCCGCCCAGACCCTGGGGCACCTCCTGGGGCAGGAAGCTGACCCGGAGGTCCTGCTGACGGACAATCCGGCCGCTGTCCGGCACGAGTTCGCCGGCAATACACCGCATCAGGCTTGACTTGCCAGCCCCATTGCGGCCCAGCAGACACACCCGTTCGCCGGGCTCGATGTGCAGGCTGACGGAGTCCAACAGCGGCGGGCCGCCAAAGCTCATCCGAACCTGCTGAACGCTCAGCAGGGCCATACTGCCTCCCTCACCTCATACGTCGCGCTTTGGCGGTGTATACCCCGTCCTGCCTGGCGCTGGACACGTCAGACGCTCTGGCGGGAGAGAAACTCCTGAAAAACGGCCAGAAAGGGCTCACGGGCGGAGGTCACAAAGCCGTGTCCGGCATTGTCAAAAATGCGCAGCTCGGCGTGCGGAATCTCACGCGCCAGGATTTCGGAGTTGGCGGACGGAATCAGGACATCGTCACGACCGGTCGCCACCAGGGTCGGAGCGCTGATCTCTTTGAGTTGCCTGAACACGCGCAGGGTCATGGTCGCCTGAATGTGGCGTTCGTAGGCGAAACGGGGTGTGACGTGGGTCAGGGACTGCTGCAGGTGGGCTTCGAGTTCGTCGCCATGCTCACGGATATAGTCCTCGGAATAGGCCAGTTTCCAGGCTGCCCGCCCGGCTTCTTCCGGCGTCTGTCCGGCCCGGCCTTTCAGGGCTTCCATGGATTCCGGCGGTGCCGGAACGGAGTATTTGCCACCCGGCGTGGTGCAGCCGAGGGTCAGGCTGGCCAGGCGTTGGGGATAATGAATCGCCAGCTCCTGGGCGATCATGCCGCCCATGGAAATCCCGAACACGTGGGCTTTGGGAAGTTGCAGTTCGTCGAGCAGTCCGACCGCATCGCTGGCAAACAGGGCGATTGAGTAGTCTTCGTCGGGTTTGTCGGACTGGCCGGTGCCCCGGTTATCGTAGGTGATGACCTGGTGGGTCCGGGTCATGGCCTCAACAAAGGGCTGGTCCCAGTTGGCGGCCGGTGCGCCGAGGCCCATGATGAGCAGCAGCGGCTGGCCTCGGCCCTGGATGTCGTAGTGCAGCTCGATCCCGTTGACGTGTGCGTGTGGCATAAGTCCTCCTTTGTGGTGTGGTCTTACAATCTTCGGCCCAGAAGCGCCAGAGCCGTCTTGCCGGGTCAGGGCGGGCGGTGTACATCTGGGCGCATGCAGACGCTCGCACCGGACGCGGCGGATTTGCGCGACACGATCAAGCGGCTGTCCCGACCGCACAGCCTGGCTGGGGTGTATCATCTGGCCGAGGTGTGGGCCGTGATTGCGGCCGCCATTTACACCAGCGCGGTGCTGGTGCCGCTCGCCTCAGGGCTGCCCGGCCTCGGGGTCTATCTGGGCGTGCTGGCCGTGATTGCCTCCCGCCAACACGCCCTGATGGTGCTGGGCCACGAGGCGATCCACAAACGCTGGTCGCCGAACGTGCGGATCAACGACTGGCTGGGGCGCAGCCTGGCCCTTTTTCCGGTGTTCATCTCGCTGGCCAAATGGCGTTTCATCCATCTGTGTCATCACCAGCACACCCATACTGCGGACGACCCGGACCGGGCGATCTATGCCCGCTATCCGCTTGCCGCCTCGGCCTGGTGGCGCCTGCTGGTGCGCGATGTGTGCGGGCTGAACCTCGTCTCGACCCTGAAGTATTTTATTGACCTCCCCTGTGTCACGACCGACTTCAACCGGCGTTTCCTGGGCGAGGCGCGCGAGCGACGCTACCGTCAGGTCTCGGATATGCGGGCCTTCTGGGCGTTCTGGGGGATTGTCCTGCTCGGCGGCGGGTACTGGGGCGGAACGTCCTGGCTGCTCGCTTTTGTCCTGTACTGGCTCATCCCCTACTGTACTCTGACACAGATATTCTTCCGCGTCCGGGGAGCGATCGAACACGGTAACGTGCCCGACCCCGACAATCCCTACCGGCGCACGCGGACGTATTTCATGCACCCCATCGCGGCGTTTTTCTTGGCTCCCAAGCGGGTCAACTACCACCTTGAGCACCACCTGTATCCGGCGGTGCCGTTTTATCACCTGCCCCGGCTGCACCGTGTGTTGCGTCGTGAGGTCTACCCGCACGAGCACGCCTACTATGAGCGCTTTGGCCAGGGCGTGGGCAAGCTGGTGGGCTGAGTCCCGGCCTCTCCCCTGAATCGAGAGAGGCCAGGCTGACGGAACGACTACAAGTCATAGGCCCGGGCGGCATTATCGCCCAGGATATTCTGCTGGTCGGCCGGGTCCATGCTCTTGATAGTGTTCTTCAGGGTCTGAAGCGCCTGGGGAAAGCCGTCAAAGTGGGGGAAGTCGGTGGACCAGAAGAATTTATCCGAACCCCAGCGCTGACTGGCGGCCGGGATCATGCTCTCGTCCACATCGGCGCCGACCCACACCTGGCGTCGGAAGTACTCGCTGGGCGGCCGTTTACAGGCGGTCATAAAGCCGCTGTGTTGCCATTTGCTGTCCAGGCGTTCGATGAAGTGCGGCACCCAGCCGGCGCCGACTTCGAGGCACAGCAGTTTCAGCCTGGGGAAGCGTTCCAACACCCCGCCCTCAAAGAAGCTGACGAACGAGGCTTGAATATCGAAGCCGAGGGTGACCGACAGAAAGTAGAACGGCGAGCCCTGAAAGGTCATGTGGTCATACCACTGGCTGCCGTGAAAGTTGGGCCGGGCGATGACGTGGAGGCCGACCGGCAGACCCACATCCTGAGCGGTCGCCCAGAAGGGATCGTAGTAGGTGTCGCCATAGGCCTTGCCGTTGGCCGGCCAGGGGGTGAGCATGACCGATTTGAGGCCGAGCTTGGCGGCCTGTTTGAGTTCGACCACCGCCCTGTCCACATCCATCAGCGAAATATGGGCCACACCGTAGAGGCGGTCTGGGTACTGGTTGCAGAAGTCGGCGATCCACTCGTTGTACACATGACAGTAGGCGGTGGCCAGTCCGGGATCGTTGACTTCGCCTTCCCACAACAGCCCCAGCGTCGGATACAGGACGGCCGCGTCAATGCCGTCGGTGTCCAGGAGTTTGACCCGGTCGTGCGGGGTGTAGGCCCCCGGCGGCGCGTGCATATAGCTGAACTTGTTGGAGAAGGCGAGCTCACCCGGCTGGCCGAAGGACGAGGCAACCCCCAGTCCCTGGGTAAACTCCGAGATGCGTCCATTGACGACCAGACATTCTGTGCCTTCCTCGTTACGGGCAATGCCCAGCGTGCGGTCCTTGAATTTGGCGGGCAGGTTTTTTTCCCACAGATCGGGCGGCTCGAGGATGTGGCCATCCGCGTCAACGATTCTGCCAAGCTGCATGCGATATCCCTCCTGTCTCGTCGGTTTTGGGTGCTCCTATACCAAAATACCGCCGGACACAAATGCCGGGGACGGTCCCTCGCGGGCCTGCACAATCCTGGCATGACACGGTTCATGAAACGGAGAGTCTTTGTCGGCCGCATGGACGAGAACGTTCGTATCGAAGACCAGCACTCATTCCTCTTCCATCGCTCGGTAGAGGGTTTCGCGGCTGTCGATATCGACCCGGAATCCTCCGCTTCGCCAAGTCGGCAACGGCGGCAGAGCAGCGGGCTTTCCGTCAATGGGCTTCCCTCCGACAAGGACGTGTTTGAGTCCTGCTTCAACGAGGGCAGACACGGTAACCCCACGCCGCGCCGCTTCTTCTCGCAGCTCTTTCAGCACCGTTTCGTCTATGTCGAAGGTCGTTTTCATACGGAAAGCATACAAGCGCTGGACCACGGTATCAATCCGAGGCCAGCACTGAATCAGTCCTGTAGGTCAGATTAGCGAAGCGTAATCTGACATCCTTGTGCAGCAAGGTAGCTATCACCAAGGAGGTTTGGACCAAGCGTGCCGGAAAAAGCCTCATCTCCCCGTCTTATTCCCTCTCCCCTTGAGGGAGAGGGTCAGGGAGAGGGGTGTCTGCATCGGGCGCGGCTGGGACGATTGAGAGAGGAGTTGTTGTCATGACTGAGAATGATTGTGAGCGTGTCCGAGGCAGCGGGAATGTGTTCCGCGATTTCAACGATCCTCACGCCGACCTGAAGCAGGCCAAGGCCATCCTTGCGGCCCGGATCATCGCTGTGCTGGATGAGCGCTCCTTGACGGTGCGCAAGGTTGCTACCCTGACCGGGTTTACCACCGCCGATTTCTCCAGAATCCGCAACGCCGACCTGGGCCGCTTCACCCTGGACCGGCTCATCAAGATGCTTGCCGCCTTGGACAGCCGCATACGGGTAACGGTTCATGTCGCTTCAGAACCGTCTGAAAGAAGGGAATGACAAGCTCTTGCCGGTTGCGCTCCGTCATGTTGTCAAATCGCGGGGTTTCGCCAAGGTCGCCCAAGGGGCCGGTGTACGACGCGAGACCTTGTACCAGTCCTTCTCGGCAGACGGCAATCCTCGGCTGTCCACATTGAGCGGCGCTCTTGAGCAACTGGACCTGAGGCTTAGTGTGACACCCCGGGCGAAACGCGACTGAGCGGCGTCAAAGATACAAATGCCGTCGCTTGAAGGGCTCTGGAATGTTCAACCAGGACAGAAGATGGCGGATTAAGCTATGCTGATCCGACTACGAGCGGCGCTTTCTTGGCCGGTGCTCCTCCCAAATCTTGTCGAGGTCGAGTTCGGGAATCTTCCGGCGGAGGTAGTTAAGGGCCTTGGGACTATAACGTCCATGCACCGTTTTGCCGAATTTGAATTCTTTGTAGAACTCTTCGTTGCTCTTGATCTCAAGAGCCTTGCTTACTGCATACAGCCGTGGTTGTGAAAGATTCAATTTCTGAGCAATATCCCGCGCACCGAGGGAGTAGTAGGACATTTCATTGACTCGTTTGACGCCGACGGTCGTTGCCTCTGGCGTTCCTTCGCCGACTAAACGGATAGGTTCTCCTTCAGACTTTGTAATCCGTAACGAGACAGTCAAACCCGTACCTGTGGTTTCTAATTGCAGGCTTGCCACACCAGGGAATAACTCGGTCCAATCTTTCCCAGCAGCCACCCCTCGAACGAGCTTATTCAATTGCGCTTCTCCAGGCTGAGCGTCTTCCCCGCGTAGGGACGCTTCGATGATAGCAATTGGCCGCAGCTTGGCCTTAGCTTGTAGACGTTGCCTCGATTTTGGCTTGGTCAGCTTCTTGATGTCGTTGAACTCCGCTTGAATGACAGCCGCAAAGTCTTGCGGTGGTGATGTGGTGACCGGTAGGGCCCTCTCTGGAAAATGGTCCGTGAGGTTCTGGTCAAATACGTCTTTGAGGATTCGACGGAAAAGTGTCAGTCCTGCCTGGGCGTGCATGTAAAGGCTCTGCTCTGAGAGAGAGACCATGTAGTGCTGGGCTGCATCTCGCAGGCTGTTGATCGTCCGAAGCGTGAACGCATCATCTTCTGAAAGGCATTTCAGCCCCTCGTCGTTGATACACTTCCGAATGCATCTGTCAAAGCCAAAAGTCTCGTTCGCACCCGGTTCACGAATTTTTCCGCCTCTATGAACAATTGTAGCCTTCAGGAGAAGCTCGAAGGCTCTGTCTATCAACATCAAGACAGCTTCAGGGCGGCCGCGTTCATGGGGGCGATTGAAGTGGTCAATTGCCAGAAACAGTGAGTCTAGCGCTTTATGGAGAAGGACCTTGACTTCGTGTCTCATGGCTCAAGCAGGAATGTGGTCCAGACTGGGGATTACATGGCTCCGAGGCTCCGCTCCGGTTCGTGGTGGTTCCCGGCCGGCTTTAGTGCCTCGTGTACCAGGGCGTCAATCAACCGTCCCCGTGTTCCCTCGCCCGCAGCAAGGCTCGCCTCTAGCTGGTCACACAGGGCCATCAGCTCATCGACCTTGGCGACGATGCGGCGTTGTTCGGCGAGGGGCGGAAGCGCGACAGGGATACTGTTCATTCTGGCTTGATTCATTTTTGGTTGCGCTGTACCAGTGACATACGGTTTCAGATCAGTCGCATTGATGAACAACTCGACATAGCGCAGGAAATCTTCTGAAAAACCATCAAGAACGTGGGCATGATTATTAACCCAATATTTGCCACGGGCGATGAATGCGATCGGTGTCGAACGATTGATCAGATTTGCGCCGTCCTCGCCAATTAGTAGCAGAGGTTTGTCGAACAGGTAATTGTCCACCTTGTCGATAACTCCAGAGGCCCCGTAATAATCATACACCTTCGCCATCCCGCTACGTTCTTCCTTTGAGACCGGAATACGCTCTCCGTCCCTTGAAATCGTCAGGCGACCAAGGGGAGCCCAGGCCCAAATCTCTGGAATTGGATAGGGAGCTTCTTCTCTCACAATCTTCTTCTGGGCAATGGTCCGGCGTGTGCGCTTTGATCCTATTCTATCAGATCGAGCGGCTTCGATTTCTTCTAGCAGCTCCTCCGCCGGTTCATCATTCGGGTCTTGCTGCACCAGCTTCCCCCGCGCCGCCAAGTTGAGAATAGCCTGACGCAGCGCCTTGATCTGGTCGGGGCGGGTGGTGAGTAGGGCGAGGTTATCGAGGGCGAAGGCTGCGTGGTTCTGAAATACCGCCAAGTCGGGATCGGGTGCGTTGAGGCTGGCGAGGCTTGTCGCTGTCAGTCGGTCGCGCGTGGCTTCCCGCTCCTTCTGCGCTGTTTCCAGTCGGTCACACAGCGCCATCAGTTCATCGACTTTAGCGACGATGCGGTGTTGCTCGGCGAGGGACGGGAGGGGTATTTCAATTCCGTTGACTTGCCTTGCTGATAAGTGCTTGACAGTAGTGAG
Organism: Candidatus Binatota bacterium; assembly: GCA_011523315.1. Lineage (GTDB taxonomy): Bacteria > Desulfobacterota > Binatia > Bin18 > Bin18 > JAAXHF01. Next base: position 5,275 of record WTHE01000113.1, on the reverse strand, counting down.
CGAAGTGCCTCCGTGAAGGTGATCCAGGATAAACTGTAACGGAAGTTTGATGAACTCGGGGGCCACATCACACCGCCAGCCGTTCAAGCGCATCACTCGCTGATTGAGCAAGCCATCCCGTCCGGCCCAGCGTCGTAAATTAAAATTGCCGTCCATGCCTACGAGGTAGTCACCGGCTTTGACCAGATAAGCTGCGTCGTGGCTGCCTTCGAAATAAGCTTGTGTGTCCTTGGACGAGATATCTCGGATGCGGATTAGCGGCATTCCCCGCTTGTCCGAGTTGAATTGATTGGCAGGGAACGCAAATCCATAGCCCACCTTTGCAACCTCAATCAACCGTACCCATCCCCAGCGTGACGGTACACGAAATGGTAGTCCACTGCGTCTAGTGGGAACAAAACTTTTAGGCTCGTGAAACTCTCCTGTCTTTTTTAAGCGCGTAACTTCCGTCGCAATCCGTTTCAACAGCTCCGCTGCCGGCTCATCGTTCGGGTCCTGCTCGACCAGCTTGCCGCGTACCGCCAGGTCGAGAATGAACCGCCGCAAACGCGGAATGGCGTCGGGCGCGTCGGTGAGGCGGTCGAAGTGGGTGAGCAGGTGTTCGGCGTTCATTAGGTCTGACGGTACGCAGGGTTGCTCATCCGCGCCGCTTGGTCTCTGTCCTCAGAACTCTTTGCAGTCTCAATCAACCGATCCTGATACTGTTTCTGCATTTCCATGTAGAAGGCTACCAGCTGTGTGGGATCATGGTCAAAACGCTCCGAGATGTCGTGCCGCACTGCTCGGATCTCGTCGATGACCGGGTCACTCGGATTCTGTTTCATCACTCCCTCCAAAGAGTTCCAGCGGGGTTACTAACGCAGGCACAAAAAGACCGAGCATGGTATTTACACGGCGGATGTGTCCAAACTTGTTCGCGTTTGCAAGGTGCCGACAATTCCACGTTACCAGAAAGTCGCACTTGTGATAGGACGCGAGCGCCAAGTGCAGCGCGTCCCCACCAGGATCAGCCGGCATCAGCTTGTGCCTGATATACCCCTGGACAATCTCGGCGATGGCTAGTTCGACGGGCAGGAGAGGAAGATTGCGAATCAGAGACAGCCGTTTCTCACTGCGTTCCGGTATACCGCGGGCCAGCTCGTCCAGAACGGCCAGGCTGGTAACAAGCTCGTAGTGCTCGGGCGCACTATCCCACCATCGCCGGGTCCATTCTCGGCGCGCCACGATGTCGGGGGCAGAGCGCTCTTCATGGTAAAAGCTGGGGATCGTGGTCTCGACATACACGCGTGGTCTGATCATATCGGGAAGATACCATCCTCAGCCTTGCAGGTCAGGTGAGCGAAGCGTCTCCTGACATTCTCCTCACCCAACCTACGAGCTTGCCACGTACCGCCAGGTCAAGAATGAACCGGCGTATGCGCGGAACGGCGTCGGGCGCGTCGGCAATGCGGTCGAAGTGGGCGAGCAGGTGTTCAGCGTTCATTGGAGAGGCGACGCGGAGGCTAGGCAGCCTTCGTTGTCGGGGGTTTCACTGTCACGCTCAGTTTCAGTCCAAGACTCTTCAACACGGCCTCAAGCGTAGAAAAGCGAGGGTTGCCCTTGCGGGACAATGTCCGGTACAAGCTCTCCCGGCTGAGTTGTGTATCCTGAGCGAGTTGTTTCATGCCACGAGCCTTGGCGACATCACGCAGGGCTAACAGAAAGACCTCCGCCCCCTTTGCGTATTCGTCGTCCAGGGCAGCGTTCAGATATGCTACAGCCTCTTCGGGGTCTTGGAGGTCCTGATGGAGGAGGTCTTCGTACGGAATAGTACGCCTTGCCATATGCTCATCTCTCAATGAAGCCGCCATGTCGTCCTCTTCATGTGGCAGTGTCGCAGTTTGCATTTCCCCCTCACCCCAACCCTCTCCCTCTAGGGGAGAGGGAGCAGGCATTCCCTCTATCCTTATCATGAATTTCCCCGGACGGCATGGACGCAGCCTTCGAGCGGTATTCTTGACTTATACGGATACCGTATTACATATTGGCCGTGGCGATACGGTCGTTCGCGGACAGGGATACGGAGACTATTTGGCTTGACAAGCGGGTGCGACGTTTCCAGAGCATCCAAGCCCAGGCCAAACGCAGGCTCAACGTTCTGAACGCGGTGGCCACGCTGGATGACCTGCGAAACAACCCTGGGGCACGGCTCCACCGGCTCAAGGGCGACCGCGCCGGCCAGTGGGCCATCGCCATAAATGACCAGTACCGCCTTGTGTTCGACTGGAACGATGGACCGACCAACGTAGAGATAACGGACTACCACCGATGATCGGACCCATACACCCGGGTGTGACGCTCCGTGAGGATTTCATGGAGCCCTACAAGCTGAGCGCTAACAGTCTCTCGAAGGCGCTCGGCATTTCGCAGAACCGCGTCAGCGATATCGTGCGCGGGCGGCGCGGCATTACGGCCGATACCGCGCTCAGGCTTGAACACGCCTTTGGGGTGTCCGCATCCTTCTGGCTCAACCTCCAGTCCCATTACGAGCTTGAGGTTGCCGAGCGGGATGCCGGGTCCACCATCAGGAAGACCGTGAAACGGCTCGCCAGGGCCGCCTGAACACTCTGGCCGCTCTGTTCAGCGCTCATCCCAGTGGCCTTTATCGCAGCAACGCTTTTGCCAACATCGCCTTCAAGTGGTCCCGCAAGGCCGCGGCCTCAGCCTCGGTTTCGGCGAGCTTGGCCAGCAGCTCCTGCGGGTCGCCCAGCTCGTCTTCCTGGGTATGGGGGTTCTTGATGTCCAGGTTGTAGCCGCGCGCCTTGACCTCTTCGGCAGTCACCTTCCAGGCGCGTTCCGTTTCCGCGCGGCCTGTGCGCTCCGTTCCGCCCCACCAGTCCATGCAGTCTTGTAGATGCTCCAGCCGGATCGGCCTGGTCATGGAATAGGCTTTCTGGCCCTCGGGTACGCGGTGCTCGTAGAACCAGATGTCTGTTGTCGGTGCGCCCTTGTCGAAGAACAGCAGGTTGGTGCCGATGGAGGCGTAGGGCCGGAACACCGAGTTCGGCAGCCGGACGATGGTATGCAGGCTGCACTCTTCCAGCAGGTGCTCCTTGAGCCGGGTCTTGACGCCCTCGCCAAACAGCGAGCCGTCGGGCAGGACCACGGCGGCGCGTCCGCCCGGCTTCAACAGCCGGACGATGAGGGCCAGGAACAGGTCGGCGGTCTCCTTGGTCCGAAAATGCTGCGGGAAGTTGCTCTCAATGCCGTCCTCCTCCTTGCCGCCAAAGGGCGGGTTGGTCAGCACGATGTCTACCCGGTCCTTTTGTCCCCAGCCGATATACGGCCGGGCCAGGGTGTTGTCGTGACGCACGAAGCCGGGGTCCTCAACGCCGTGCAGCAGCATGTTGGTCACGCACAGCATATGCGGCAGGGGCTTCTTCTCCACGGCTCGCAGGGCGGCTTGCAGGGCGGTCTCGTCCTCGGGCCGCTTGACGTAGCGCTGGCGCATGTGGCGCAGCGCGCAGCTCAGAAAGCCACCGGTGCCGCAGGCCGGGTCGAACAGGGTCTCGCCGGGACGCGGGTCGATACGGTCCACCATGAAGGCGGTCACGGCGCGCGGCGTGTAGTACTCGCCGGCATTACCTGCGGATTGCAGGTCGTTGAGGATCTGTTCGTAGATGTCGCCGAAATGCTGACGCTCGCTCAGATTGTTGAAGTCGATATCGTTGATCTTGTTGACCACCTGCCGCATCAACTGGCCGGACTTCATGTAGTTGTAGGCGTCCTCAAAGACATCGCGCACCACACGGCCGCGGGCTCCGGTCTGGTCGGTTTGCAGGTCCTTCAGAGCCGGAAACAGCTCGGCGTTAATGAAGGTCAACAGTTCCTCGCCGGTCCTGCCCTCGGGGTCGGCGGCCCAGGCTCGCCACTGGAGGCGCTGCGGGACCGGGGAGGTATAGTCCGCCTGCATCAGTTCCAGCTCCTGGTCCTGATCGTCGATGATCTTGAGAAAGAACATCCAGCACAGCTGGCTGATGCGCTGGGCGTCGCCGTCCACGCCGCTGTCCTGGCGCATGATGTTCTGGATGGATTTGACCGAGGTGCGAACAGACATGGATTAGGCGGTCTCCCTATACAACTCGGCTTGCAGGTCGTGCACGGCGGCCAGGAACCTGTCCTTGCTGCCAAAGGCTCTGATCAACTGCACCGGCGTGCCGAGTGTGGTAAACGGCGGGATGCGCAGCACATTGGCGTCGTCGAGGTTGAGCACGCCCTCGTCGGCGTATTTGGTCAGCAGGGCGTCGAGCACGGCGCGGGCCGGGCCGCCGTACCTGTGGAACACGTCGCGCTTCCTGACGTGCTGGGCGCGTTCGCGGCGGGTCAGCGGCTTGGCGTCAAAGGCGATGTGGCAAATCAGGTCAAAGGGGTCGAGGTCCTTGCCCAGCTCCTGGGCTATCGTGCCGAGCGCCAGCCCCTCGGCCGCCAACTCCTCAAGAATGGCCTGCTTGCGCTCGGCCGCCTTCCAGCGCCTGAGAAAATCGTCCAGGCTGGCAAAGCGTTTTTTCAGTGCCTTCCTGGTGAAGTCGCGCAAGGACTCGGTGACGAGCTTGCCGTAGCCGTCGAGGTATTCCGCCCGCTCGGCGACGATTGTCACGGCAATGCCGTCCACATACACCTTGCGTCGCGTATCCGGGGGAGGTCCTGGAGGAGGATCGCCAATGATTTCTTGCTCTTCGTCGTTCGGCGGGGTGATGGGACCGTCCTCGGCGGGCTCGTATATCTGCACCGGCTCACCGTCAAAGTCGGGGTCGGCGAAATGGCCGGTCGCGCCCCGGAAATCCATCAGGGTGAAGTAGAACTTGCGCGTGTCTTCGTGGACACGGGTGCCGCGGCCGACAATCTGCTTGAACTCGGTCATCGAGCCCACCTCACGGTCAAGCGCTATGAGCCGACAGGTCTGGACATCCACCCCGGTCGAGAGCAGCCGCGAGGTGGTGACCAATACCGGGTATCTGGACTCCGGGTCGATGAAGTTGTCCAGTTGGGCCTGCCCCTCGGTGTCGCCGCCGGTGATGCGCATGACGTAGCGGTGGTTCTCGGCGACCAAGTCGGCGTTCTCGTTAATCAGGGCTTGGCGCATCCGGGCGGCGTGCTCCCGGTCAACGCAGAAGACAATCGTTTTCTGGAAGCGGTCGCCGCTCTCCTTCAGAAATTGGGTGATCTTGCGGGCTACCAGCTTGGTCCGTTCGTCCAACACCAGATTGCGGTCAAAGTCCTTGGTGTTGTAGAGGCG
>WTHE01000278.1 GCA_011523315.1 Candidatus Binatota bacterium | reverse complement strand
CCAGCGTGCTGGTCGAGATGGACGGCCTGCGCTTCCTGCTCGACCCGGTCTTTTCGGACTATGCGTCGCCGTTTCAGTGGATCGGTCCCAAGCGTTTTGCGCCGCCGCCGATTGCGCTGGCCGACCTGCCGCCGGTCGATGCGGTGCTCATCTCCCACGATCACTACGATCACCTCGACATGCGCAGCGTTCAGCACCTGGCCGGCGGGGGCAGCCATTTTGTGGTGCCGCTGGGCATTGGCGCCCACCTGGAGGCCTGGGGTATTCCGTCCGCCCAGATCACCGACCTCGACTGGTGGGAATCGCACCGTTTGGGTCAGCTGACCTTTGTCTGTACCCCGTCCCGGCACTACTCGGGACGGGGGCTGTTCAGTCGGATGGAAACCCTGTGGGCGTCGTGGTCCGTGCTCGGCCCCCAGCACCGGGTGTTCTACAGCGGCGACACGGGCTTTGCAGACCACTTCCAGGCTATCGGCCAACGCTTCGGACCGTTTGACCTGGGGATTTTCAAGATCGGCGCCTATGGGCCGAGCGACTACTGGCACGATGTGCATATCGACCCCGAAGAGGCCGTGCAGGCTCACCTCGACGTGCGGGCACAGGTCCTGCTGCCGGTCCACTGGGCGACGTTCAATTTGGGCCTGCACGACTGGGACGAACCCATCAAACGCACCCTGAAAACGGCCCAGGACCACAAAGTCGAGCTGGTCACTCCACGGTTGGGCGAGCTGTTCGACCTCGGTCAAGCGTTTCAGTCGTCAGCCTGGTGGGAGCAGGTGAAGTAAGCTCGGAGCTTTTCCCGCATTGGGGAGTGACGTAGCGTGGACAGAATGGAGTGGAATCCGGGGACCAAGTACGCCGATGGGATTGAGGCGCCAGTCGAAATCCCGGATTCCGTGACACTCCATCCGGGCTATATCCTCACTAGACGTACCCGGTTTGACTTTCGACGAGTTGGCGATTGTTAGACATTTTTCTTGAGAAACACTTTTCCGTCCTCACTGATTTGCCAAACTCCACGTGGACTATCGTTACGAAGTAGTCCTTCCTTTACCATCGAATTACGAGCCCATTGGGCTGCATTTTTCCATCGGGGCATGTCAGGGTCGGAGGCGAGAGGTTCATAGTCCACATCTCGCAAAACTCCTGCCATCTGCTGCTGGACCCGCTCAAGAACTTCGGACACTTGCGCAGAGCCTTTAAGCGCTTCCAGCACTTCAAGTATTGGACGGTAATAAGCCTCCTCGCGGGTTCTTGAACCACGTTTTAGCCGACCAAGATTACGTCGCTGTACGTGCGTTTCGGTTCCTTCTTCATCGTCCTGGGCGAGTAGAGCTGTCCACTCACGCCGCAACATGTCAACCTTGTCTCTAAAGGCCGTCACTTGGGCAGCCCTCTCAAGTGCCTCCTTTGCTCGGTCATAATCTCGCAACTCAAAGCCGCGCGCTCCGGCGCGATCAACGAAGTCAATCTCGGCTTCGATTTCCTCAAGAAGCATCTCGAACGCCACCACTATACTGGTTGGATCATTTTTGATCATAATTCACTCTCCACATATGGCTAACGACCATAGATCTGGGGAGAAAAGCAGGAAATCGAGCGCACCGGTGGAGTTGAGGCGTCTGGCGGAATCCAGGCTCCGGGCTTCAGATTCCAAAAAATCGCGCGGCATTGCCGCCCAGAATCTTGTCCACCGACTCGCTGGGCAGTGACGCCAAGGTCTCGCGCGCCTTCTTGACCGGCTCGACAAAGCCCTCGGCGTGGGGATAGTCGGAGCCGACAAAAAACTTTTCATCGCCGGCAAACTCGACAATATAGGGAAACATCTTCTCTTCGGGATCGCCGTTGATCCAGATGTTGCGCGCAAAGTACTCCGAGGCCGGGCGTTTCATCTGCGAGGTGTGGCCCATGTATTTGTAGCGATAGTCGAGCCGCTCCAGCCACTCCCCGATCCAGCCGACCATGGCCTCGATGGTGGCTACCCGCAGGCGCGGAAAGCGCTCCAGGACCCCGTCGTAGACCATGGTGGTCAGCGCCATGCGCGGGTCTTGAATCAGGTTCATGGTCACAAACATCATGCCCGGGTCCCGGTCCCGGTACCACTGCCGCCCGGTCGAGTGGCGGTGCCCGGTCAGGTGGATGCCGACGCTGAGGTCCAGATCCTGCACCGCCGCCCAGATCGGATCGAGGTCGGGATGGCCGAAGCTGTGGCCGTTGACCGGCGCGGCAGCCACAAAGATGCTGCGACAGCCGAGCTTGGCTACCCGCTCAAGTTCCCGGACCGCCAGGTCGGCGTCCCGCAGCGAGATATGGGCGGCCGGAAATAGTCTATCGGCGTGGCCGCTGCATAGCTCAAAGGCCCAGGTATTATAGGCCCGGCACAGCGCATCGGCGAACACCGGGTCGCTGACCGTGCCCTCCCACAACAGGCCCAGGGTGGGATACAGGACCTGGGCTTGAATGCCCTCGGCATCCAGGAAGGCCACCCGCTTGTCCATGTTCTGCCAGTCCGGGCTGAGGGCCAGGTAGCGGTCAAAATCGCTCACGGCCTGCCCGGCCTCCTTTTGGCCGTAGGCCACCACCGCAGCCAGCAGATCGTTGGCATTGATCATCTTGAGCGGCCGGCCGTCCACCACAATCGTGGCGTCGCCGCTGGCCGCGTCGTTGTCGATCCGCATGGCCCGCTCACGAAAGGCCGGGTCGATATAGCGGACGTACAGGTCGAGCGGTTCCATGAAGTGACTGTCACCGTCAATCACACGCATTGCCATACTCCTTGCAGACGTTGCAGCCTTCTTCTCTTTTCGCTACACAAGCCCGGACGCCGACTGCTTAGCATGCCTGCTCGGGTTCTGCCAACAGCTGGAGGAGAAGGGAAAGGGAGTCATGAGCACAACGCTGTCGTACTGGCCCTACAAAACATACAACTGGGGGCGGTGGCCAAATGACCGGGGAACGCTCAATCTGCTGAGCGAAGCCACGACTGCCAGGGCCATCGCCTCGGTCAAAGCCCACCGGACGTTTGCTCTCGGAGCCCCACTCCAGGCCGACGAGATAGCCGGTGACACGAGAACATATCAGCATAAGCTGCTGCGGGTCGGGGATTACATCTACGGACCGGAGGGAGAACCGGTTCAGGAAGCCGCTGATCTCGTTTCCGTCGCCATCCATGGCATGACGAACTCGCATATCGACGCGTATAATCATGTCGGCCATCACGGCAAGTCGTTCAACGGCGCCAACTTCACGGACAATGTTTCTCGGGAAACGGGCGGGTCGCGCTACACGAT
>WTHE01000146.1 GCA_011523315.1 Candidatus Binatota bacterium | reverse complement strand
ACACCGAGGCGGGGTGTTCGACCTGAGCCAGAAAGGCTTCGACCAGCGTTGTTTTGCCGATGCCGGCCTCGCCGGTCACAAACACGATCTGGCGGGCACCGGCCTGAGCCTGGCCGAACCAGTCGTGGAGCCGGCTCAGTTCCTGCTCGCGGCCGACGAGCGTAGGCAGGGCGGAGCCGGCATGAGGCGGCCCGGCTTCAGTCGCCAAAGACAGCGGGGCAATGAACCGATAGCCGCGCCGATGGACGGTCTCGATGAACCGGCGCTGTGTTGCCGTGTCGCCCAGCGCCCGCCGCAGGCGACGAATACAGACCTTGAGCACCCCGTCGCTGACCGTTGTCCCAGACCACACGGTGTCGAGCAGTTGCTGTTTGGTAACCAGCTGTCCGGGCTGGTCCACCAAACACTGTAAGACGGCAAAATCCTTGGGTTTCAGGGCGATGGACTGGGTTCCATGCCACAGACATTCATTCCCCAGATCGAGGCGAAAGGGGGGAAAGCTGATCTGCACTCCAGGTCTCATATCCTCCTCATATCATCCCCGAGCTTGACCACAAGACACCGTAATGTCACCCTAATATCACTTCTGGAGCATGGCGACTCGGGCCAAGTCAGGTTAGATTTGAACAAGAAAGGCAAGAAGAGAGGAAGGAGAAACGTATGCAGGACAAAACGTATGTGATTACCGAGATCGTTGGGGTCTCGGACACTTCGATCTCTCAGGCGGTGTCCAACGCCATTGATCGCGCCAACCAGACCCTCAAGGCCCTGGACTGGTTTGAAGTCAAAGAGGTCCGCGGGACGGTTGTCGAGGGCAAGGTCGGACAGTATCAGGTCACGCTTGACGTCGGGTTCCGTTACCTGAGCGACGAAGAGATGCGCAACTGGGCCACCGGATAGGAGGGCAGCCACCCACACCCAGCAAGAAACATGTTCTCCGATGGATGCTGAAGGTCAACACGTTTCCTGCTGCCGACACACCGACCCAACACATAGAGAGGAAGAGCCGTACCCATGCAAGAAAAAACGTATAAACTGATCGAACTCGTCGGCGTCTCAGAGACATCCATTGAAGACGGGATCCAGAACGCCATTGGCCGCGCCAACCAGACGCTCAACAATCTGGACTGGTTCGAGGTGGTCGAAGCCCGTGGCCTGATTCAAGAAGGCCGGGTCAACCAGTTTCAGGTCAAAATCAAAGTCGGCTTCCGTTTGAATATGTAATCTCCTCGTCCTGGCCCTCGGGTTGGAGCCTCCGGCTCCAACCGATCCGCTCCAAAGAGGAAACGTGTCACCCTCTTCATGCGGTATGGACGACACGTCTCCTCTTCACGCGCTAGAGAGGAGACGCATATGCAATTCACCCTTCACCTGACCCCCAAAGACCTTTCTCTGACCCGCGCCACAGTCCATCACATCCAAGACAAAGCCGCCAAGCTGGCCGCCGTCTATCCCCGCCTCCTGAAATGTCGAGTTGTGCTGGAAGGGCCGGTTCACCACCATCGCAAGGGCGGTCCGTACACCGCTCGGATCGACATGACCGTCCCCGGAGCCGAGTTGGTGGTCAACCACCACGAAACGGCCGACCTGCGACAGGCGATTCGAGAGGCGTTTGAGGCGGCTCGCCGACGTTTAGAGGACTATGTCCAGCATCGGCGCGGGGAGGTCAAACGACACCAGCCACCCCACCACCGGCCTGAGGAAACGGTCTCTCTGGAATTCTAGGCGCTGGCGGCTTCACTCAGCCGGCCACGGGCGACGGTTCTGTTCAGAAGTCGTCCGTGCTCAGGCGGACAATCCGCCGGCGAACCTCGGAGGCAAACGGCGCGGCCGGGTCAAGCAGGACCGCTTGTTGGTAAGCCTCCAGAGCTTCTTTCTTTTTCTCAATCTGTTCCAGGGCTTCGCCCAGGTTTGCGTAGGCGTAGGAATAATCCGGCTGAAGCTCGGTCGTCTGTTGCCACTCTTTGACGGCGCCCTGCCAGTCGCCCTGAGCGGCGAGCAGGTGGCCGAGCCGATTGTGGACGTGGGCCGAGGTCGGCACCAGTTCGAGGGCCTTGTTATAGGCGCCCAGCGCGCCCTGGCTGTCCCCTTTGGATTCCAAAGCCTGGGCCAGATGCACGTAGGCTGTGGCGTTTTCGGGATCGAGTCGTACCGAGGTCTGGAGTTCGCCGACCGCTTCTTCGGTATTGCCCTGGTCCTGCAGGGCGAGGCCCAGCAGGTGGTGGGCCTTGGCATGGTTGGGCGCCAGGCGGGCCGTCTCTCGCCACTCGGCGATCGCCTCGGCCAGCTTTCCCTGATCGTACAGGATCTGCCCTTTTCCCAGATGACGCCGGGCCTCCTGAGACAGGCTGGGCGAAGGCGGCGTTTTTTTGGACGGCCGCCGCAGCGCATCGCGGGGAGAGATGGCGGCCAGCTGCCGAGGCGACCGCGGGGACCGGGCCGCGCCGGCCCGGCTCGTCGCAGGCGCGGCGTTCCTCCGGGCCGTCCCTGCCGGGCTCAGCAGGGAGTACGGCCGCTGCGCCGGCCGCTGGGGAGAGGAAGAGGACGGACGGACGAGCGAAGCTCCGGGCAGGAGAAGAGGGGCCGTGGCCGTGGTGTCGGCTTGAGCGGAGGAGGCACGGGCTCTCCTCGTCCGGGCCGCCTGCTCTTCGGACCGGAACAAACGTGCCGCTCGGGCGGGCGGCGATGGGCTGGGAGCAGGCGCAGGCGGCTCGGGAGTCCGGGCCGCCTGGACGACCGGCTGAGGGGGAGAAGGAGCTGCGGCAGGAGTCCGGGCCGCCTGGACGACCGGCTCGGCCCGACTCGTTTGAGTCGGCTGGTCGAGGGCGCGCGCTACGGCCGTTGAGCCAGGACGTGAAAAGAGGACCTGAGACGGAGCGACAGCGGTCGTCTGGCCCAGAATCTGAAGACTGGCGATCACCGTCGCCTGTTTCTGCTCAATAGAAAAGGGCGGAATAAAGGTCCCCTTTTTCAGGTCGAGCACAAAGCGGATGTACTGCTTATGAAATCCGACCCGCACGCGCTGAATCAGGCTGTCCTGGGCCGCATAGGTGGCCGACGGCATGGCTCTGGGCGACCCCTGGACATCGATCACGACCCGGGACGGGGAACCCAGGGCAAACGCCTTGAGCGCAGTCGGAGGCTGGGAGAACTGCAAGGTCACAAGCTTGGCGTGGCCGCTATCAGCCAGCTCGACCTGTTCCAGGCGCAGCGTCGCTCCCGGCGCGCCTGCCGGAGTTTGGGAAAAAGCGGGCGCCGCCCAGCCGCTCATCCAAATCAGCAGGAGGGCGATCCGTCGTCGGTACAGATATCGTCCTGTCTGTGTCATCCCTTTTTCCATACAGCTGACGGGGCTCAGCGTCCCGCCACCTGTTTTCCCGTCGTCAAGGTCTGATCGGTGCGGCTTGGACCGGAGATAATGATACGAAAGCCCTGTTCGATACGCTTTTCCACGTCCCGCGGGCTGGCAAACGCGGCGCACGGCACGCCAAATTCCTGACAGGTTTTCAACACCTGCTGCACACCCTCTTCGACTCGCGGGTCGGCCATATTGCCCCGCGTCCCCAACTCGATCGACAGGTCGCCAGGCCCGGCCCAGATCGCGCTGATGCCCTTGACCTCGCGCAAAATTGCCGGGAGATTGCGCACTCCCTGGACGCCTTCAATGATCGGCATGAAAAACAGCTCACCGTGTGGGTCGAGCGGCCACAGATCGGCCACATCATAATATTCCTGCACCCCCAGCCCCCAATACCGGGGCGCGAGGCGATACCACCAGCCCCGTTCGCCCACCGGTTCAAAATCGTCCACCCCTTCGGCCTGGGGATAGCGGCTGGCAATCACCGCAGCTTTGGCCTGCTCAACTGTGTCCATATGCGGCACAATCAAGCCATACACCCCGGTGTCCAGGGTTTGTTTGATGACCCACTGGTTGCGCTCGCGGGCGTTTGGCGGAACCCGAACAAACGGCACCACATCGGGTTGCAGGGAGGCGTGGGCGACAATCTGCTTGCGGTTCAACAGAGACTGGAGCGAGTGGCGCAAGCCCGGCAGGTCAAAACCCTCGTGCTCCATTTCAAAAATAATGAAGTCATAGCCGAGGTCGGCGTAGGCCATGGCCTCGTCAGCATTACCGGTCCAGACCATGCCTCCGCCAAACACTACCTGACCAGCTTCGAGTAGCTCAATGACCTTGTTCAAACGGCCCGCCATAGCACCCTCCTGTTCAGCGTGGACACGAGACGATCACCAGCCTCCCCCCTGTCTCCCCCTGGCAAAGGTAATCGTGATGTCCTTTAGACTGGGAATGCTATTACGATTACCTTTAGAAGGAATGCCAGGTCAAGGCACACATCTGGACTCCCGACTGTGGACGATGCATGATGGCGGCATGCTGACAGCTGTGTTGAGAAGCCAATCCGGTCTGCTGCGCCGTCTCGGGCTCACGCCGGTCTGGAGACTGGGGGGCATGCTGTTGGCCCTCCTGGTGTGGCAGGCAGGGGGAGCGCAGGCGGCGTCCATGTCCGACCAGCGGGCCGGTCCACCCGACTGGGCCGGAGACCTGCGGCCGATCCCGGCGGACGCCTGGAGCCGCGACCGGGCGGCCCACCTGTTGGAGCGAGCCGGCTTTGGCGGCCCGCCCCAGGAGATCAATCAGCTGGCCACCCTGACACCACAGCAAGCGGTCGAACGGCTGGTCAACTATCACACCATTGCCAACGACCACCTGCCCCCATTCGACGAATCCAACATCTTCGACCCCCCGGTTGAGCCATTCCCCAAGAGTCGGGTCGAGGCCGTGCGGATTGCCCGGGCGAACGGCGAGGCCATGGGCGTCACAATCAAGCCGGGTGGCGACCGACCGCTCCAACCGGTGGTCAACCGCTTCTTTTACTGGCTGCGGGCCGACTATCTGGAAGTGCGTCGGGCGGCCCAGTGGTGGGCCAACCGGATGCTGACCACCCGGCGACCGCTGGAGGAAAAGCTGGCCCTGTTCTGGCACGGGCACTTCGCCACCTCGGATGCCAAGCTGCGCGACTACCGCAAATCGCTCAACCAGTTGGCCCTGTTCCACGAACACGGCAGCGGCAGCTTTCGCGATCTGCTGATTGGCGTGGCCAAAGACCCGGCCATGCTGGTGTATCTGGACGCCGGAGAGAATATCAAGGGCAGCCCCAACGAAAACTTCGGTCGGGAAATCCTGGAACTGTTCACCATGGGCGTCGGAAATTATACCGAGACCGACATCCGCGAGGCGGCCCGTGCATTCACCGGCTGGACGAATGACGGCCTGCGTTTCGTGGTCAAACCCAAACTGCACGACGACGGCCACAAGACCTTTTTGGGACGCAGCGGCAATTTTGACGGGGTGGAGATTATCGACATCATCCTGGAGCAGGAGGTCACCGCCCGCTTCATCGCCGCCAAGTTGTACCGCTATTTCGTGCACGACGACCCATCGGTCGAGTTGATCGCCGAGTTGGGCAAACGCTTTCAGGAAGGCGGCTACGATATTGGCGACCTGCTGCGGACCATTTTTCTGTCACGCGACTTTTACAGCCCGCCGGCCTACGCCACCCAAATCAAGAGCCCGGTTCATCTGGTGGTCTCGACCTATCGCAAGCTCGGGCTGAGCGAAATTCCGGGCGTGCCCGACTTCAACACGGTCACCCGCAGCCTGGGCCAGGAACTCTTCCATCCGCCCAACGTCGCCGGCTGGGAAGGTGGGCGGAGCTGGGTCACCCCGGCCCTGCTGCTCGAACGGGGCAATTTTGCCCGAGAGGTGCTCTTTCCCGATATTGCCAACTTTCAGCCGCCCGACCAGCGCATGCCGGAGCTGAACCGCAAGGTGGCGGTGAAAATCACCCAGGGCTATGAGATCAGCCAGGCGACTATCGAACGCGGCCCGGAAATGCAGATGGGTGCCATGGACGCTGGGGTGAGTGACAATGCCATGGACGGCGAGGTCATGGCTGAGGTGTCCATGTTCAACCAGATGGCCGGGGCGGACGAGGACTTTAATACCCGCTACGGCAGCACCCACGGCTGGATGGAAGCCTTTCGGCGGGTCAAGCCCATCCCTCGCCGGGCGGCGCAGCTCAGCCTGACCGATATGGCGACCGCAGCCGGTTTGCAGACCAGCGCCGAAGTGGTGGAGTATTTTGCCGCCCGCCTGCTGAGGGTGCCGCTCGGGACGGATGAACGGCGGGCCTTGATTGATTTTTTGAGCCAGGAGCTGGGTACTGATGAAATCGGCCCGGCCCTGAGCTATCTCGAAGAGCCGCTCCGGCTGCTGGTGCATTTGATTATGAGCACCCCCGCCTATCAGCTGGGATAAGGAGAAGCGTCTATGTCTGCCACTCGTCTCTTCAGCCGTCGTCAGGCACTGCGGGTCGGCGCCTACGGCCTGGGCCTTGGCCTGGGAGCGCTCCACCGCCCGCTTACGGCTTGGGCCGATGCGCCTAGCCGGCCGACTACCCACCCTGAGCGCATTCTGGTGGTGGTTGAACTGTCGGGCGGCAACGACGGCTTGAATACGGTTGTCCCCTACGGGGACGATAGATACTACCAACTCCGTCCCACGCTCGGCATTCCGGCCAAGAGTCTGCGCACGATTGATGAGCACTTCGGTTTTCATCCCGCCCTGTTCGGCTTTGAGCGGCTGTACCGGGACGGCAAACTCGCCGTCGTACACGGCTGCGGCTATGACAAGCCAATCTTGTCCCACTTCTCTTCGATGGGCTTCTGGCACACCGGCATTCCCCACACCGGCGAAAAACTCGGCTGGCTGGGCCGCCTGGCCGACGCCTTGGACCCACAGGTCAGCCGCAACTATCTGGTCAATATCGCCACCGCCCAGTCCCTGGCGGTGCGCAGCCGCCATCACTCGCCGCTAGTCTTTTACGATCCGGAAAGTTTTTCGCGCAAGGGCGTGTATCAGCAGCAGCCTGTCTTTCAGCGCCTGAGCCAGGGCCGGGCAACACCCAACGCTTCGCTCGCCTTCCTGAATGGCCTGGTCGAAAACGCCACCCACAGCGCCGCCTTTGTCCGCCAGGCCTGGGCCGACTATGACAGCCCGGTCGATTATGGCGCTCGCTCGGCCGGTCTGGGGCTAGACCTGCGCAAAGTCGCCGCCCTGATCAACGCCGACATGCCGACCCGGCTGTACTATGTCAGCTACGCCGGGAATGTCTTTGATACCCATGTCCACCAGCTCGACCTGCACGCCCGGCTCCTGACCTACTCCGCGGACGCGCTGCGAGCCTTTATTGACGATCTGGGACGGATCGGCCGGGGCAAGGATGTGACCGTCATGGTCTTCACCGAGTTCGGCCGCCGCGTCCCCGAAAACGCCAGCAAGGGCACCGATCACGGCACGGCCACCCCGGTCTTTGTGCTGGGCGACCGTGTCAGAGGCGGCCTGTACGGCAGTCCCCCCAGCCTGACCGAGCTGGACGACGGCAATCTGCGCTACACCACCGACTTCCGTCGGGTATACGCCACGCTGATCGAAGAGTGGCTGGGCTATGCTGAGCCGGCCGCGCTGCTGCGAGGTGAGTTCGAGACGTTCGGCATGTTTGCGTAAGGCTTGATCGCCTCATGCGGCGGGGCCGTGTCGGGCAGGCCCGATCCGCTTTCCTCCGCCTTTTGAGCCGACTCGCGCACCCCGAGCGGCAATGTTCTATGTATTGCCGGTCTAGTCGGCGACGAGCGGCTCTTTGTCCGCCGCCGGCTCGGCCGGGGTCACCGGCAAGACGGTCAGCACATAGCAGGCAATCGTCACCAGCAGGCCGAACAGGCCGCCGCTGTAGAACACGCCGTTCAGACTGTAGAGATCGATGACCAGACCGAACAGCATCGGTCCGACCGTCATCGCAAAGCTGTGGACCGTCAGCAGCAGGCTCATCACCGTCCCCATGCCAAAGCCCTTGGCATTCTCCATGGCCACCGCCATATGAGCCGGATAGGCCAGACCGAACGCGGCGCCGACGAGCAGATTGAGCACCACCAGATGCCAATAGGTCGTTGCGAGCGGAAACAGGGCCAGCGACACCGCGCTGACCAGTCCACCGATCACAATCAGTGTGACTTTATTCGTGACCCGGTCGGCCAGCCGGCCGCACGGCGCCTGCATGACCGTGCTGACCAGCACATTGAGCGAGATCAGCAGACCGATCTGGGAGGTGCTGAGCGCCAACAGTTGGGCGGCCAACAGGGGTACGAAAACCCAGATGGCCGCATTCGCCGCCGCATAGCTGAGACGAAAGACCGACATGCCGACCAGCGGATAACACGAAAAGATCTCACGCAAGGGGAGATGTGCGGTGGTATCAGTGTTCTTTTCATGGCGAACCTCGGGCAGGAACAGCCACAGCAGGATCAGAGACAGCAGACTCAGGATGCCCAGCAGAATGAAGCTGGCCTGCATGTTATACAGGTCTCTGACCACGCCACCCAGCACCGGCCCGCCCGCCACACCGCCCAGAAAAGCCGTATTGATATAGCCGCTATACCTGCCCTCCTGACCCTTGGGCGTCAGGTCGCCGACATAGGCCATGGAGATGGGCTGGACCATGGCCGTCGCCACGCCCTGGAGGGCCATGACCAGGGTCAGGACAAACAGACTGTTGGCCAGCAGAAAGGCGACCGAGGAGGCGGCATACAAGGCCAGACCCCACAGCAGAAATTCCTTCCTGCCACGGCGGTCGGAGGCGCGACCGATAAAGGGCAGCAAAAAGGTGCGCGAGGCCGAATGCGAGCCAAACAGAACGCCGATGGTGAAACCCTCGGCCCCGAACTGCTGGGAATACAGCGGGATGAACGGCATGACCACCCCGTTGCCCAGCATGGTGGCGAAAATGGCCAGGGCCAGGACAAACAGGCCGCGCGTCATGGGCACACCACCGCCGATGGCTGCCAACAGCAGGGAACGTGTTGTCCGACAGGGTCCACCAGTTCACACGTTCCCTGCTGACGAAAAGGGCAGCCACACGGCTCCGGCACTAATACAATACTTTCTCGTCTTGCAGCCGGGCGACCTCTTCCCGGGACAGCCCCAGTAGGTCACAACACACCGACTCGGTGTCCTGGCCCAAACATGGCGCCTGGCCATACTGGGGTTCAAAGCCGCTGTAGATGCCGGGGATGCCCGAGACCGGATGCCCACCGGTCTCAGGATGGGGCGGCGAGACCAGAAATTCGCGGGTTTGAAACTGGGGATCGTTGAGCAGGCTCTCGGTATCAAAGACCGGCGTGGCCGCCACCCCGACCTTTTGGAGCTGGTGCATGATATCGGTATTGGTGCGCTCGCGTGTCCACGCCGTCAGCAGCTCGTCAAGCTCGATCTCGTTGGCCTTGCGACTCTTTTGATCCTTGAACCGCTCGTCTTCAATCCACTCGGGATGGCCCACCGCCCCACATAAGCTGCGCCACTCTTGTTCGGTCTCGACAACAATCGTGACCCAGCTGTCGTCGCCTTTGGCGCGATACACATTGTGCGGGGCCATGAGCGTGTCGTGGTTGCCGATCCGGCCTTGATCGCGCCTGTTCATGGTGTAGTCCATGACCGCGTCGGGCAGCATCGAGGTCACCACCTCGGCCATAGCCAGATCGATATACTGGCCTTTGCCGGTCCGTTTGCGGCAGAACAGCGCCGCCTGGACGGCGTAGGACATGGCCACCCCGACCATGTAGTCCGGCCACGAGCCGCCCAAACTGCTCGGCGGTCCATCCTCATAGCCGGTCAGGTGACAAATCCCGGCCGAGGCTTGGGTAATCGGTCCCCAGCCCACACAGTGGCTATCCGGACCGGACTGGCCGACGGGCGTCCCCGACACCATGATGATGTCGGACTTGAGCTGGCGCAGGTCGTCATAGCCCAGGCCCCAGCGTTTCATCACCCCGCCGGTAAAATTCTCCACAACGATATCGCTGTGTTTGATCAGCTCCTTGGCCAGGCCGACACCGCGCGGATGGCTCAAATTGAGGGTGATGCTTTTTTTACTGAAATTGAGCCCGCTGAACAGCGGGGAGCCGTTCGGCGTAATCTCTTTGCGGGGGTCTTGGCCCAGAAAGCGAATGATGTCTATGCGCTGGTGCGATTCAATCCGAATGACCTCGGCGCCCATCGCTCCCAGCCACGCGGTGCACTGCGGTGCGGCCAGAATCCAGCCAAAATCGGCAACGCGAATCCCTTCGAGTGGTAATGGCATGCTCTTCCCTCCTTATCCAGATGAACGGTTGGGCCTGTGCCCCAGCCTGTTTCAGATCACCCCATCGGTGTGGAGCTGCTCCAGCTGCTGCGCACTCAAGCCCAGCCGCTCGCCATACACCTGGCTATTGTGCTGGCCGAGCTGGGGCGCAGGCGAGCGAACCTGCCACGGGGTGGCTGATAACTTGAACGGGGCGCCGGGATACGTGATCGGCCCGGTTGCCGGGTGGTCAATATCAATAAAAAATTCGCGGTCCCGGAACTGGGTGGACTCGACGACCTCTCGCATGTCGCGCACCGGAAAAACCGGAATATGCAGCTCCTGGCCTTCTCGGGCCAGATCGTCGCGTTTCTGCTCGGCGATCCAGGCGGCGACCGACACTTCCAGCGCGTCGAGATTCTGAAAGCGGCTCATCAGGGTCGTAAACAGCTCGCTGTCCGCCCACTCAGGCCGCCCCATCAGCACCTTGAGGCTCTCCCAGTGCTGATCGGTCAGCGCCAACAGCGCAATATGGCCGTCTTTGCACGGAAAGACATAGGCCAGGCCCCACTTTGTCCGCCGCAGAAACCGACTGCGGTTGGGACCGTCCGGCGGCTCGTGCGTATACAGCGCGGTATTGGGACGAACCATGTGGGCGACCGCCTCGACCTCGGAGATATCAACGTGCTGTCCTTCGCCGGTCTGCTCGCGCAGAAACACCGCGCTCATCGTCGCCGACGCCGCAGTCCAGCCGCTCAGCAGGTCCGCCTGCTGACCGCCGGCTTTGACCGGCGGTTCGTTCTCGGGATCGGTCACGTAGTTGAACGGCGTCTCATACCCGACCACCCCGGCATGAAAGTTATTGAGGTTATACGCCTTGTACTGACGGTAGGGACCGGTTTGTCTGAACGGGGAGATCGAGGTCACAATCAGTTGGGGCGCCAGCTGCTGGAGACTCTCATAGCCCAGCCCCAGACTGTCCAGAAAACCGGGGGTCTGGGTTTCAACCAGGATATCGGCGTCTTTGACCAGCCCCCGAAACAGGTCCGCCCCCTGCGACTGGGTGATATCCAGCGTAATGCCGATCTTATTGGTGTTGAGGTACAGAAACAGGGCGCTGCGGTCGGGGTGCGGCTCATCGCCGGGAAACGGACCGCGCGTGCGGGCGACATCGCCGCTGCCCGGCTTTTCAATCTTGATCACCTCCGCCCCCAGGTCGGCCATGACTTTGGTACAAAACGGACCCGTCACCCGTTCGCTCAGTTCAACGATCTTCAGACCAGTTAGGGCACCATCAGGCATAGTTCTCCTCCCAAAGCGGTTATGAGGTGGCTCATCCTGACCGCCACAGAAGGAAGTGCGGATGAGCCACGTTCATCAGATACCGGCCACTCTACTGCAAGCCGAGGGGAAAGAAAAGCTTTGGCGAAGCGGGCCGACGGCTCTGGATCACGGCGGGAGAAGGGCGGCAGGACAGTCGCGGCGACGGCATCCGAGCCCCATTCACACGCTGGACTAGGCCCGCACCGGCGGCCACTTGTCGGCCCACGGTTGGGTCTGCTCCAACTGCGCCGCCAGCCGAATCAGCACGTCCTCGCGCCCGTAGGCCGCCACCAGATGCACGCCGACCGGCAGGCCGTCGGCATTCCACGTCAGCGGCAACGACACTGCCGGCTGACCGGTCACATTAAACGCGGGCGTAAAAGGCGCCAGGCTGGCGGTTCGCCGGGCGGCCGCCATGGGATTATCCGGCGTAGCGACGAACTGTCCCAGCCGGGGCGGCGGTTCGGCCATGGTCGGCGTCAGCAGCAGGTCAAAGCCCTGCTCCCACCAGCCGGCAATCCGCCGGGCGTCGGAGTGCAGCCATTCAACCGCCTCAACATAGCGCCGCGCCGTTCGCGTCCGGCCGATTTCAGCCGCTGTGCGGGTGTTGAGTTCGAGCGCGTCGAGTTCGAGCGACCGGCCGGTTTTTTTGCTCCAGGCGTCAAGACTGGCGGCTACCTGGCTGGTCAGCACAGCCCAGAAATGCCGGCCGCGCGTTTTATGGTCATCCAGGGCCGGGGGATACGACTCTTCCAGCCTGTGGCCGAGCGACTCCAGCAACCGCGCCGCGTCCCGAGCCGCGCCGACACAGTCCGGATGGACGGGAATGACGCCGCCGGGCGCGCTGGTCATGAGGCCGATACGCAGCCGGCCCGGATCGCGGCCGACCTCGTGCCGATACGGCCGGGCCGGCGGCGGGGCCGTGTAGGGGTCGCCCGGCATCGGACCGGCGACAACATCAAGGATGGCCGCGCAGTCGCGCACCGAGCGGGTTACCACATGCTCGACCGCCATCCCCTGCCAGAACTCCCCGTGCTCCGGCCCCAGGGAAATTCTGCCCCGCGAGGGTTTGAGCCCGACCAGCCCGCAGGCGCTGGCCGGAATGCGAATTGAGCCGCCGCCGTCGTTGGCGTGCGCGGCAGGCACCATGCCGGCGGCAACCGCCGCCGCCGAGCCACCGCTCGACCCACCCGGCGAGCGGCCGGTATCCCACGGATTACGGGTCGGGCCATACGCCTCGGGCTCGGTCGTCGGCAGGATGGCCAGCTCCGGCGTGTTGGTCTTGCCGACAAACACAAAACCGGCCTGGCGCAGCTTGGCCGCCATATACGTGTCCTGCTCGGCCATCCAGTTCAGATCACGCAGAAACCGCAGGCCCTCATGGTAGGGATCGCCCGCCGAATGACAGCCCAGGTCTTTCAGCAGGAACGGCACGCCCCGGAACGGACCGTCGGGCAGCGCGGCCGAGGCAGCTCCGGCTCGGGCTTTGTCAAACAGCGGGGTAATCACCGCGTTCAGCTGAGGATTGACCGCCTCGATCCGGGCGATGGCGGCCTCGACCAGTTCGAGCGGCGTGGCCTCGCCACGGCGGACGAGTTCAGCTTGGGCGGTGGCGTCGAGTTGGACCAGATCTGTTGTCATAGGTGAATCCTCCCGGCACTGCTGCTTCTCGTAGCAAATTGTGGACGGCGGGAAAACAGGCCGAGCCTCCGCCTGGCCGGGTTTCGTCGAGCGGCACGGCGTACTATAGAAGAAAGAAACCGTCACGCTGCTCTGCAACGCTTCGTATCGCCATGTCATCGCCGCTTTCTCTCCCCCCTCACCAGCAGCTGGTCGCACCGGGCAAATGGCCGTATGTCGGCGAGCCCGGCCCAGATCCGGCTCGGCGGGCTGAGCCGTGGCGGGTACGGGTCAGCGGGCTGGTCGGGCGGTCACGGGCGTGGTCGGTGGAAGAACTCTGGGCTCTGCCGCAGGTAGAGGCGCGGATTGACATCCACTGCGTCACCCGCTGGTCGAAACCTGGGGCGCGTTTTGGCGGTGTGCCGCTGCAAACCGTGCTGGACGCCTGTCTGCCCTTGGCCCAGGCACGCTTTGTGTCGTTTGTCGCCCGCAGCGCCCGCAGCCACAGCACCTCGCTACCCCTGGCCGACGCCCTGGCACTGGACACCCTGCTGGCCCTCAGCTACGAGGGACGGCCCTTGGCGGACCGCCACGGCGGCCCGGTCCGGACCGTCGTCCGCGAGCGCTATTTTTATAAAAGCCTCAAGTGGCTCGAAGAGATTCGGGTGTTGGCCGAAGACGCACTCGGCTACTGGGAAAAAGAGGCCGGCTATCACAACCGGGCCGACCCGTGGCAGGAGCAGCGCTATATTGTTCCCCACATCGATAACCAGCTGTATCGACGCCTGCTGAAAGCGCGGGACTTTTCCGACCGAGAGCTGCTCGGTATCCGCGCCGACGGTCGGAATCTGACCGGCCTCAGAGCCCGACGGGCCGTACTGCGCGACGCGCATTTCGAGCGCTCACAGCTCAATGGGGCGTGTTTTGACGGCGCCAATCTGTCCAACGCCCACTTCGAGGGCGCGCGTCTGCGCAAGGCGTCGTTTTGTGCCGACCGGGGACGGGCGGCCGACCTGGAAGGCGCGGACTTTCGGGGGGCGGATCTGCGCGGCGCGGACCTGACTGGGGCGTCCTTATTCGGGGCGACGTTTTGTCCCGAGGGCAGCCAGGACTCAGAAGACTGGGGCTCGGCGCTGCTTGATCAGACGACCCGTATCGAACCGGCCGGGCTCGACCGCCTCACACCGAGACAGAGAGACTGCGTCAGCAAACTCCTGGGCTGGGGAGACATCCCGAGCCGCGAAGAGTAGAGCAGAAAGAAACGTCAGTCTGAGTACCTTGTTTGAGAGTCCTGGGCAGCGTACAGTCTCTGCGTACCAGCCCTCGATAAGAGGAGGTGATGCCTATGCTTTCCGCGTTCCTTATCCTGCTCATGCTCTGCCTGGCCGGGCTTATTCCAGGCATGGTCC
This sequence comes from Candidatus Binatota bacterium, assembly GCA_011523315.1. Classification (GTDB taxonomy): domain Bacteria; phylum Desulfobacterota; class Binatia; order Bin18; family Bin18; genus JAAXHF01. Next base: position 995 of record WTHE01000146.1, on the reverse strand, counting down.
AGATGGCGGCGGCCCTGGACGGCGACACGATGGCTCAGCTCCAGACGGCCAAGGAAATCCATGTTTCTACCAAACGCAAGAGTGGCGAATGGGGCAGCGCAGCGCCGGTCTGGTTCTGGTATGCCGACGGGGTGATCTATCTCACCGCCTCGCCAAGCTCGTATAAAGCCAGACGCATTCTGGACGGGCGCGACACCGTGCGTATCGCCATCGGGGGGCAAGACGGTCCGACCTTGACCGGCAAGGCCGAGATTTTTACCGACGCGGCCATCGTCGAACGCATGGGTGAGGCCTATAGCAACAAATACTGGCTCGCCTGGTTGGGCTTTGCGCGGCCACGGGTCAGCCGTGTGGAGTCGGGCAAGACCGTAGCCATCAAAGTCACCCCGGATGCTCAGGAATGATACGGAGAGAGGAGGACGGCATGGCAATTCAGACGACTTACAGTCAGGCCCGGGCAAATTTGGCCAAGCTGTGCGACCAAGTGCTGGACAATCAGGAAGTCGCAATCATTACCCGTCGGGGCTCTGAGCCAGTTGCTCTGATTGCGGCATCCGAACTCACAGGTCTGCTCGAAACCGCCCATCTGCTCCGCTCACCCAAAAACGCCCAACGTCTCATCACCGCTCTCAAACGAGCCGTAGCAGGAACGGTTCAGCCCCAATCGGTCCAAGACCTCCGACAAGAGCAACGTATCGATTTCCTCCAGGCCCGGTATCATTATTGAGACCAGCACTGAGTACGTCAGGACTCCTCACGCAGCATCAGGACGCTGCCCTCGGCGTCGCCAGGGATGTAGATCGTCCCGGCCGGGTCCACGGCCAGACTGCCACCAAAGGCCATGGGACCGCGCGACAGCCCGGGCGGGTTGCCGACCGGCAGCTGGCTGGCCAGGGTCCGGCGCTGGCGGGTCGCCAGATCGACGCTCTCCAGAGTTTTGCTGCCGTGGTCGAGGATCAGCACCTGCTCGGCGATCCGCAGCAGGGCGCCCATGA
>WTHE01000618.1 GCA_011523315.1 Candidatus Binatota bacterium | reverse complement strand
AGGGCGGCGAGATCATTTCTGACCGAACTGGCCGTGTCCGTTTGCACGACCAGAATCGCTTTGTAGCGACGGTTCGAATCGGCTTTCAGCTTGGCTTCTACCTGATCGAGGTCCACCGGAGCCGATTTGCCGAAATCTACCAGGTCGACCTCTACCCCTAGCCGTTCAGCCATGCTGGCCCAGAATACGACGAAGCGTCCCGTAGCCAGGGCGAGCACCCGATCCCCGCGCGAGAGGATGTTAGTCAGGGCCGCCTCCCAGGTGCCGTGCCCGTTGGCGATGTAGATGGCGACTTCCCCGGAACTCCTGGCCACCCGGTTCAAATCCGGAATCATGCCTTCCACCATTTCGTGGAGGGCGCCCTCATAGATATTCGGCGCAGCCTGGTGCATTGCCTGCAGGACGCGGTCCGGAATCACCGAAGGACCCGGAATGGCAAGATAGTGACGACCATGGCTTAATGACATCGAATTCCTTTTTTGACAAAGGTGAGAATCAATCGGAACTAATCGTTTTCGCCTGCCTGTACGGCCGCTTGCCGCCTAAAAGAAGGCGGGCCCGTCGATAACCGCGCTTCATCCGTGGGCACGAAAGCGCCGCCGACTTTATCCAGCAGAATCTGGGCGTTCATTTCGATGCCTTCGCCGCCCGCGGCTTTCATCGCGGGAAAGTGTTCGAGCAAATTCTCCGCAGCGCCCCGGTAAACGTGCGATGGGTCGCCAGGCCAGGACGGTAACGCCGCAATTTGTTCTGCATTGAGGTCCTTCAGGAAATGCCGGGCCTGCGGCTCCATCCGGACAACGTTCGTCAGGCCTTCGAATTCTTTGTACGCGGCCACCTGTGACACGAGAATCCTTTTCTCGTAGAACGGATGGTCGCCGAACAGCACCGTCCAGCACGCTTTGCAATAGAAACGGGTGGTATCAGCCGACTCATAATTCATGAATGCGCCCAGTTTCTCTTCGCCCGTCATGATACGAAAATCGTTCGGCAGCCAGCAGCAGTCCGCACATAGATTGTGTGGATATTCTGGGCCGCCGCGCTGAGTCGCATACCACAGGGCCGAGATGCAATCATGGCAACAACATTCGTGTCGGAAAAGCTCTGTGTTTGCGGGGAAGTCGATACGAACGGAACCGCATTTGCACGTAATAGTCGCCATAGTTTTTCTCGCGGTCTCAACGCAGCTGCAAGAAATGCTCGCTTCGGTACAGATCGCCGGCTTTCAGCGAGCCGACATCGAAGGCGCGCAGATCCATGAAGTAATCGGGTTTGGCGTCCGGGAAGGGCCGGTAGCGGAGATCGTCGCCGAAGAAACGCAGCACGACGGTATGGCGGGTCGGGCAGGCGGCATCGACCGGCGCTCCACCGTGCAAGGCTCCTGAATGCAGCACGACGGCATCACCGGGTTCCAGAGCCCAGGACAGCACGTCCCACGAATGGGGATCCTCGGCCCGCTCGGCTTCGATGTCCGGCAGGCGTGGGAAATGCTCGGCGCCCCACAGGGGCCGTGTCGGGTCCTTGGCGTCCATAAACGCCGCACCATCGTACATGGGGCCGATATGGGAGCCCTTGACGACTTCCAAGGCGTTCCGAGCCGGCAGGGCCTCAAAACTGATCCAGATATTCGCCAGATACGCCCCTTCGGCCGGGAAATAGGGCGTGTCCTGGTGCCACAAGGTACGGCCGGCTTTGCCGCCGTCTTTGACAAAAATCTCCTCGCCAAAATACCACACATGCTCCGACCCCCAGAGGTCTGCGAGAAACTCCGCGAACCCCAGTTTCTCCAGCATCGGACGGTAGACGGCGAGCGATTTGGCGGTTCCGAGATCGTTGTAGTGCGAATCGCTCGTGCCTTCGTACACCTCGTAGGCCGTTGGGCCTGGGTTGGCCAGGTTGAAGTCAAAACAACGCCGACACTCTGCCAGTTCGGCGGGACTCAACAGCCCCTCGGCTTTGAGCACGCCATCGTTCGAGAACGCCTGTCGCATCGCTTCGGTTACACGGATCACTGTTCGTCTCCTTCGGTGGCGTTGCCATGCACGCTGGATCGTAGAGCGGAGCGGGTTTGTGCAAACCTCCCGCTCCGCGAAGAGGGCCGCAGCCCGGGAACAGGCGACACAATCCGTTCCACAAGACTGCGCCCCCTGCGCCGGACCTACAGCGAATCTGCAAAGCCTTTGATATCGCGGATGGTGGCCGCGTATACGTCGGGGATCGCTTTGCGGAAAAGGACATCCGCGGCGTGGCATGTCCCGTTGACGGTCCGGCTGTATACCGGCACCCCCGCCGCCATGAGCATCTGATAGTATGTGAGCCCTTCGTCCCGCAGGGGGTCTAATTCGTTGACCGAGATGACGTGCGGGGGCAGCCCGCGCAGGTCTTCGCCTGTGGCCCAGTACGGCCAGCACAGCGGATTCTTCGCGTTTTTGCCCTCAGGGTCATAGACGCTCGCCAGCACCCCCATCTGGTCGCGGTTGATCAGGTAGTCGTTGTTCTCGTACAGCGAGCGAAGCTCTTTGCCCGGCTGTGCCCAGCTGCCGTAAATGTACGGGCACAAGGCGTAGACGCCGGCAATCTGTTCGAGGCGTCCGTCCTGCTTGGCCTGCAAACACGTGGCCAGCGCCAGGTTCCCGCCGCCAGACTCACCGGACGCAATAATCTTGGAGACCCCCAGGCTCGCTTTATTGTCAAACACCCATTGCAGTCCGCTCGTGCAGTCGTTGAGACCGGCCGGAAACGGATGGTTGCCCAGCTTGCCCGCGCCATTCCGGAATTCCACACCAACGGCGATCATGCCGCAGGCCGCGAGTTCATCGCGCCAGCGTCGATATCCGGGATCGTCGGCTGTCAGGATAACCATGCCGCCGCCGTGCATATGATACACACACGGCAGCGGGCCAGACATGTTCTGGGGCATGTGAATGTACAGATTGATGGCGTTGCTGTCCACGCCGGTGATGACCTCGGTCCGCCGCTCAACATTCGGAATTGCCGGCAGATCCGCGAACTGGGCGGTAAACGTCGTTGTCATGCCGGCCTCGCTTGCCGCACAGAAGTCGAGCTTTTCCGACAGGGGCGAGTCCGCGTTGACCGGCACGGGCGGCAGAGCCACATCGAGCTGAAAGGGCGCACAGGCGGCAACCAGGCGGGGGTCGGTGCGCGGGTCGGTCTTCAAGACCTGGTCAGGATTGCCCAGGCGACCCGGTAAGACAGGCAGATCGTTCGTGTGAGAGACAGCTGTTGTCATGGTGTTACTCCTTTCTGAGTACCCTGCATACCAAACCAGCCTGGCGGGGAAAAGAAGTCGGGCTCCGCCCCGGCATCGGCACGCTCGTCAGCGCTCTCGGTCTGGGCTTGCGCAAAAAACCTTGGCTGTGAAAGACTCGCAGACGGCTGGCGCCCCATGCGGAACCCAGCCCATTATCAGAGGGAGGAGCAGGCATGGAACGCATGACGCCTGAAGAATGCTGGAGTTTCTTACGCGATCCGGTGCGGACCGGCAAACTGGCTACCGTGCGGAAAGATGGCCGGCCCCTGGTCGTGCCGGTGTGGTACGATCTTGAGGGCGAGACCCTGGTCTTCATGACTGGGCCTGACTCGATCAAGGCCCGCAATATCCGTCACGAGCCCCGGGTCAGCGTGTGTGTCGATGATGAGGTGACACCGTTCGCGTATGTTGAACTCGCCGGCACGGCCGTCATGTCCGATGATGCGGACCAGGGGCGCTACTGGGCGACACGGATTGGCGGGCGCTACATGGGGCAGGCGTTGGCCGAGACCTATGGGAAAATCAACAGCGGGGCAGGAGTGTTGACCGTCCACGTCACGCCAACCCACCTGCACGGCTATAAAGATGTGACCGGGCGGTATCCACAGCCGACGTAGCCGCACGGACCCGCGCGGTCGGCAGGCAAGGTTCCCATACGACAATTTTTCAGACCTTCCACGAAAGGCGGTTCTTATGGCCATGTCCGGGACGCCGGAGTTTGATCTGCGCATCTTTTCCTATCTGCCCAACCCTCGCATTTGGAAAGCCACCATTGCCGCGCGGCTGTGCGGTGTCCGGCTCGACCTCAGAGGCGCCACACCGCGCGAGTTGTCGGAGTGGCTGTGGGACTTCGAGGCCCGGCCGCTGACCGAGGCCGAGCGCGAGGCGCCACAGGCGACCGAACGGCAGGGGCGGACCGGCTTTTCGGGCCGCTTGTACAAGACCGAGGCGTTTCTGGACGCCCATCCGTTCGGCACCGTGCCGGCCGCCTTCAGCCCGGACGGCCGGGTCGGCATCTTTGAATCCAACAGCATCATGCGAGCCGTGGCCCGCCTGGGCCAGGACCGTTATCCCGTGTACGGCACGGACGCCTATGCTGCGGCACGTATCGACAGCTTTCTCGACGCCAGCCTGGTCTTTGCCCGGGATACGCAGCTGTATCTGCTGGCCCTGGCCAAGGGCTCGCTGACGGCCGACCTCCACACCAGAATGCGAGACGCCTTTGGGGTCTTTGTGGCCGGGATTGAGCGGGGCCTGGCGCCAGACCGGCAGTTCCTGGTCGGCGACGCCATCACGCTGGCCGATATCTGCTTTGTCGCCGAACTGACGCTGTTCTCGAACGAGAAGGCCCAGGCGACCCGCCTGGCCGAACAGGGCTTGGCATGTGTCTTTCACGACGATATTCCGACCCGATTTCCGCGCGCGTTTGCCCACTATGCCAAGCTGTGCCAGCACCCGGCGTTTGCGCCGGATGTCGCCCCGTATGTGGACAAGCTGGAACGCGATATTGCCAGGGACAGACACAGCGGACGCTGAGCGCTGCTTGCTCAGCTGGTCGTCACCGCCCATTTTTTGCGCGGCGGTCAGCATCCTCCGGAGAGGCGGGTTTGAAACCCGGCCCTGGCACGTGACGGGCTAGTTATCAGCGTGCACTTTTGGCACAATAGCGTGTCTTGTTCGGAGGGACGGCAGCTCGGTCGTTCCTCCTTTTCCGTATGCAGCATAAGGGAGACACTGTGGAATCTTTAGGCGACTGGCAGCGCAGCTGTCCGTGTGGAGCCCCTCGGAGCAGTCAGGTGGGGCAAGAAATGGTGCTGATGGGCTGGGTGCACTCTCAGCGTGATCACGGCGGCGTCACCTTCATTGACCTGCGTGACCGCTCGGGGCTGGTCCAGATTGTGTGTAATCCGCAGGTCAGCCCGGCCGCCCATAACCAGGCCAAGGCTCTGCGGGCCGAGTTTGTGGTGGCCGCCCAGGGGCATCTGGAGCGGCGCTCGGCGGACACGATCAACCCCAATCTGCCGACCGGCGAGGTCGAGCTGGTCGTCGATGAGCTGCGCATCCTGAATCCGTCCCGCACGCCGCCGTTTCCGATTGAGGACGAAACCGAGCCGACCGAAAATACCCGCCTGCGCTACCGCTATCTGGATTTGCGACGACCCAAGATGTTTGAGAACCTGCGTCTGCGCCACCGTCTGGCCAAGATTGTCCGAGACTACTTGGACACGGAAGGCTTCCTGGAAATCGAGACGCCGATCCTGACCCGCAGTACGCCCGAAGGCGCGCGCGACTATCTGGTTCCGAGCCGCGTCAACCCAGGCGGATTTTTTGCCCTGCCCCAGTCGCCGCAGCTGTTCAAGCAGCTGCTGATGGTCAGCAGCGTGGACAAGTATTTCCAGATTGTGCGCTGCTTTCGGGATGAGGACCTGCGCGCCGACCGACAGCCGGAGTTCACCCAGATTGACGTTGAGATGTCGTTTGTCCGGCCCGATGACATTTTTGGCCTGATCGAGGGCATGGCCGTGCGGCTGTGCCGAGAGGTCAAGGGCTTTGAGCCGCCGACCCCCTTCCTGCGCCTGCCGTATGCCGAGGCCATGGCCCGCTACGGCACCGATAAACCGGATATCCGCTTCGGTCTGGAGTTGCAGGAGCTGACCGAGCTGTTCAAAAACACCGATATCAAGGTCTTCCGCGACGTGGTGGCCGGCGGTGGGGTGGTGCGCGGCATTGTCGTCCCCAAGGCCGGGTTTTCGCGCAAAGAGATTGACGATCTGACGCCGCTGGCGATCAGTTTCGGGGCCAAGGGGCTGGCCTGGTTTCGGATGACCGCGTCCGGCTGGCAGTCGCCGCTGGCCAAATTTGTCGGCGACCAGGATAAACACGCCATTGAGACAGCCCTGGATCTGCACGAGGGCGACCTGGTGGTGATTGTGGCCGATGCCGAGCCGGTGGTGTGCGATGTCCTGTCCCGGCTGCGGCTGCACCTGGGAGATGCCCTGGGCCTCATCCCCAAAGAAGAGTTCAACTTCCTGTGGGTAACGGATTTTCCGCTGCTCGAGTATGACGCCGAGGCCCAGCGCTACACGGCCATGCACCATCCCTTCACCTCGCCGCACGACAGCGACCTTGGGCTGCTGGACACCGAGCCCGGAAAAGCTCGGGCCTTTGCCTATGACCTGGTCCTCAACGGGGTCGAGCTGGGCGGCGGCAGCATCAGAATCCACCGCCAGGACATCCAGCAGAAGATGTTCGGCCTGCTGGGCATAGACGAGGTCGAGGCCCAGGAGAAATTCGGTTTTCTGATGGAGGCGCTGTCCTATGGGGCGCCCCCGCACGGGGGCATTGCGCTGGGCTTCGACCGTCTGGCCATGCTGTTTGCCGGGGCGGACTCGCTGCGCGAGGTGATCGCCTTTCCCAAGACGGCCAAGGCCGTGTGTCTGATGACGAACGCGCCCGGCCAGGTCGATACCAAGCAGTTGCGCGAGTTGAGTATCAAAGTGGACGGCCAGGCTCCTCGTGACGTCCGATGATGTCTGTTCTCGTGAGTATCTTTGGCTGAGTGCCCGGGGCCGGAGATGGTTCGTCCGTCTGTCTTGCTGTGCCTCGCCCTGGTGTGCGTCTGTGCGGCTTTTGGCCAGGCCGCACCCGACGCTGACGCCGTCCGAGCCCGCGGCTGCGCCAGCTCTGATTCGGACGCCGCTCTGACGATACGGCCCGACGATCCGCGCTGGCCGGCCTTTGTGGCCTGGGCCGAGGACCGTCGGCTGTTGACGTGGCGGCTGCTCGGTTTTCGCGCCGGCGCGGGCGTCAGCCTTGTGTGGGCCGCAGGCACGGAGTGGGAAGCCCAGGTCACGCTGCCCATGGGTCAGGCCCTGGGCCATCTGATTGCCGAACGCAACTGGCGGGACGTGGATTTTCCCGAGTTTTTTGCCGAACGCGGAGGCGTCTACGGGATAAATCTGGCCGAGCGGCTGGCCATGCTTGACCCTGGCTCTCCCGCTCCGTGGCAAGCGTTTTTCGACAGCTTGGCTGACACCCGCCTGTCGGCCCGTGTGTCTGCCATCGCCCCGGACGGACAGTCGGCCGAGGTCAGTTTTGGCTCGGGCCGCGTCGTGACCTACTCGGCCGAGCGGCTGTGGCTCGACCTGAGCAGCTTTCTGACCGATTGCCACATTGCCGAATTCTTGCAGACCCATGACCAATCTGGCCAACCCGACCCGCCGTCCCCGGCCTCCGAGCCCGGCCCTGAGCCAACGGCCGCCGCGCCCGGACAAGCCGTGTATGAACGGCAGTGCAGCGGCTGTCATGGGATTCGGGGCGACGGTCAGGGGATGTTCGCTGCACACCTGAGTCCCCGGTCGCGTGATTTTACGCAGGCCCGTTTCCGCTACCGTTCGACCCCGACCGGCCAACTGCCGACCGATGAGGATGTATACCGCTCGGTGGCCCACGGCTTGGCCGGTAGCGGGATGCCCGCGTTTCAGGCTTTTCTGAGCCCGGCCGACATCCGCGACGTGGTGACCTATATAAAACGGTTTTCTGCCCGCTTTGAACGCGACCCGGCCCCGCGTCCCCTGGCTCTGCCGGATCCTCCGGCGGTCTCTGCCGAGCGCATCGCGCGCGGGGCGCAGCTTTACGAGGACTCGGGCTGCACGAGCTGTCACGGCGATACCGGCAAGGGCGACGGCCGCTCCGGCCAGGACCTGAAAACCTCTGAGGGCGAGCCGATCACGCCTCGGGATTTGACGGATAAATGGCGTTTTCGTGGCGGTTTCAGCGCCCAGGCGGTGTTTCAGCGCCTGATGACCGGTATGGATGGTTCCTCAATGGCGTCGTATAGCGACGCCCTGACCGAAGACCAGACCTGGGATCTGGTCTTTTACGTGCTTGAGCTGTCGCCTCAGGACAGGCCGCAGGCGCGAGACACGACACCACACTCAGGAGGTCTGGATGGGAACACTTGATGGCCGGACGGCAATAATCACGGGCGGGGCGAGCGGGATCGGCGCGGCAACGGTGCGGCTGTTTGTCGAACAGGGCGCCCGCGTTCTGATCGCCGATCTTCAGGAGGAAAAGGGGCAGGAGCTGGCCGCCAGCCTGGGGCAAGAGGCCGCTTTCCTGAAGGTGAACGTGACCCGCGAGGCCGAGGTCAGCGGAGCGATTGATACGGTCGTGTCGCGCTGGGGCCGACTCGACTGTGTGTACAACAACGCAGGCTTTGGCGGCGCCTTGGGTCCGATTGAGACGACCCCGGTCGAAGAGTACGACATGACTTTTGACGTGCTGCTCAAGAGCGTCTTTCTGGGCATGAAGCACGCCGCGCCGGTCATGAAGCGCCAGCGCGCGGGCAGTATCATCAGCACGGCCAGCGCGGCCGGTCTGGAGGCCGGCATGGCGCCCCACCTGTACAGCGTGGCCAAGGCCGGGGTGGTGCAGCTGACCAAGTCGGTGGCCCTTGAGTTGGGCGAGTACGGAATTCGGGTCAACTGCATTTGTCCGGGCGCGATCGTGACCCCGCTGGCGGTTGGCCGGCCCGAGCCCAGGGCGGAGCAGGTGCAGGCTCTGCGGGAAAACGCCGCCCGCATGCACGCCCTCAATCGGGTCGGCGAGCCCGAAGAAATCGCCCGGGCCGCGCTGTGGCTGGCGAGCGACGATGCGAGCTTTGTGACCGGCCAGGCCCTGGCCGTTGACGGTGGGGTGACGGCCGGCCGGCCGTGGCGGAATCTGCCCGAGTTCCAGCGCACGCCGCATCCGATTCGGATGTACCGCCTGCCGGAGGAATAGATGGAAAGCTGGCGCAAAGCGATCCGTTTGATCGGTGGCACGATTCTGCTTGGAGTGTTCCTTCTGCTTGACTCATAAACACAGTCTGGAACAGCACCTAAAGACAGCCACATCAGATGTTTTACGGGGCTTGAAGTGCTGCGATATCTATCCAGGGAACGTTGACATCCGTCATCATGGCAGAGCTGCTGAGATGGGAAGGGGTTATGAGTCCTGGATCGCTTCCACTATACAGGAGAATACCAGCAGACATGCAGGCTTCGAAATACAGCTGTGAACAGATGATTCCCTCGGAGTTGAACAAAGCTCGTTGGAATAGATTTCCTGGTCTTGCTCGCAGAATTGATATGAGGTTGGAGATGCCATATCTTCTTCCTGTCTGTGCTGCGGCGTTAATGGCTATTCTGTAAGCACGCTCGGGTTCCTCTTCCATCCCTGTTACTCGGCGGATTTTTATTTCGTAATCGCCTGTCATGTAATCCCAATATTCACGACAGACCACTCCTTTCATTATTGTTGCCTCACAAATCTTTATTTGGTCGATTACCGTTACAGCATGATGCCACCGCGCATGTTCATCTGCGTACAGAGTCCTTTGGTAATCTTGAATCTTTCGTGAGACAAAACTAGGCGTCTTCTGAGACACAAGCATCAGGTCTCCGGGTTGGAGTACCGATGGGTTTAATACTCGGCCATTTTCGCGGACTCTTTTTGGAACTGGCCTATCGAATGAGGGCATTATTGGGACATTTCTAGGGGTACCACAGTGACATCTGTTGCCTGTGACCCTAGGGTATTCGTCATCCCAAAAGTCACCCGCTGCCCAGCCTCTAATGTCTTAAAAGGCTTATTACTATTTATATGGTCGCGATGGACAAAAATCTTGTCCCCATTGTCTGTTTCAATGAATCCATAACCCCGTGTTGCGTAAAATGTGACTACTTTTCCCTGCATCATGGCTTTTCCTTCTGTTCAGTGTCCTTAGTATCTCACGGTTATCACTCGACTCTCCTTCCTACAAGACCTCACAGACAGGAGAAATTCCCCATGAAGCCATCAGCACTTCACCTCACTCCATTTTTCTGGCGGGCCTTTCGGCCCAGATAGCCGCCGTGGTGGAATTTGGCGTAGTCGGCCTTGGTGAAGCGCTTTCTGTCCATCAGGACCAGGGCAGGGACGTCTTCTAAGCCACCTTATCAACAGTCAGGGAGAGCCGTGCGCCGAGATGGCCTAAGACAGCGTCTATCGTGGCGGCCTTCGTGGCATGATCCGGGTTCAACATCCGCCGCACTTCGTTCTCAGCAATGTTCAGGTCGCGGGCGAGGCGGCGTTGCGAGATGTTGGCCTGGCGATAGGCTTCGTAGAGGGCCGCTTTCAGTGCGGTCTGCAACGGCGGGATAACCAACGGCCGCCGCTTACTAGCGCGCGACGGCTCAGGTAAGGGGCGGCCCTTGCGCATCGTCGTCGTGATCAGTTCCCGCAACAAGTCCTTCGCCTCGTCCAGCGCTTCATCAAGGGTCGCTCCATCAGTCGCCCCCCACCCGAAGTCTGGAAACGTGACGACAAACCGGCCGTCTTCGTCCCGTTCGATCTTCGCAGGATAGTTGAAAGTGTCTGGCATCGGACACAATCCTCTGTCCAGCCCACGGCTCTATCTGAGACGCTTTACCTCACTCCATTTTCCTGGCGGGCCTCTTTGCGGGCCTTTCGGCCCAGATAGCCGCCGTGGTGGAATTTGGCGTAGTCGGCCTTGGTGAAGCGCTTTCTGTCCATCAGGACCAGGGCCAGGGCGTCGCCCAGCGCCATCATCGCCGTTGTACTCGATGACGGGGTCAGGCCGAGCGAACAGGGTTCTTTGATCGCGCCGATACGCAGCACCACGTCGCTCTGGCGGGCGATGGGAGAGCGCGGGTGGCTGGTGATGGCGATGAGCGGCATGCTGTTGAGCGCCTTGGCCCGGTCGAGCATCTCAATCACCTCCCGCGTTTTGCCGCTGTTGGAAAAGGTGATCATGACATCGTCTTTGGTGACCAGGCCGAGGTCGCCGTGGGCGGCTTCTCCGGGGTGCAGAAAACAGGCCGGTGTGCCGGTCGATGACAGGGTGGTGGCGACCTTCAGGGCCACGATGCCGACCTTGCCCATGCCGGTGGTGATGACCTTGCCCTTACAGCGCTGCAAGATGTCAATCGCGTGGACAAACTCGGCGGTGAGCGGAAGAGCCCGAATGGCCTCGGCCTCGGCGTCGAGAATCGTCCGGGCTCGGGTGAGTTCGGGAGAGGGAGTGAGCGGCTTCTTCTTGTGCGTTGGCATGGTTAGTCTTGCAATGAGGCTCGGCGACGAGCGGTGGTCTTGGCGCGGGCTCTGCCCGCCCGGCGGCCCTTCTTCGTCGTTCGACGGTCGGTGGTTTGCGTGACCTCGGGCGTTTCAAGGCCGGTCGGGGCGGACAACCCCAGGCTCTGCTGTTCCAGGGCGTGTAAACGGTTGCGCAGCTCGGCGGCCTGTTCAAACTCCAGGGCGGCCGCAGCCTGCTGCATGGCTTTGCGGGTGTCTTCAATCTGTTTGGCCAGCTGCTGGGCGGACACATAGTCCGGGCTGTCCTCGGCCACGGTCGGAACGTCTGCATAGTCGGCGTCGTAGACCTTGACCAGAGGTGAGGCCAGGGCCTTCTGGATGCTCTGCGGCGTGATCTTGTGGCGTTTGTTGTAGGCCGACTGAATCCGCCGTCGGCGCTTGGTCTCGTCGAGAGCCCGGCGCATGGAGACGGTGAGCGTATCGGCATACATCAAGACCTGGCCGTTGACATTGCGCGCCGCCCGGCCAATGGTCTGGATCAGCGAGCGCTCGGAGCGCAGATAGCCCTCCTTGTCGGCGTCGAGAATCGCTACCAGGGACACCTCGGGGATGTCCAGCCCTTCGCGTAGCAGGTTGATGCCGATCAACACGTCAAACGTGCCGCGCCGCAGGGCGCGCAGGATCTCGACCCGCTCAATGGTGTCGATGTCGGAGTGGAGATAGCGGACCTTGATGCCGATATCCTGGTAATAATCGGTCAGGTCTTCGGCTAGACGCTTGGTCAGGGTGGTGGCCATGACCCGTTCGCCCTGTTCCACCCGTTTGCGGATTTCTTCCAGCAGGTCGTCAACCTGGTTTCTGGCCGGCCGGACGATGACCTCGGGGTCGAGCAGGCCGGTCGGGCGGATCAGCTGCTCGACGACGTGCCGCCGGCTCTTGCCCAGTTCATAGTCGCCGGGTGTTGCCGAGACATAGATGGCCTGGCCCTGCTTATGCTCAAACTCCTGGAAGCTGAGCGGCCGATTATCAATCGCCGAGGGTAGCCGAAAGCCGTATTCGACCAGGGTGGTCTTGCGCGAGCGGTCGCCCCGGTACATGCCGCCGATCTGCGGCACGGTGACATGGCTCTCGTCGATGAACAGCAGATAATCGTCGGGAAAGTAATCGATCAGGGTGTAGGGCGGCTCCCCCGGCTGTCTGCCGTCGAGGTGCCGGGAGTAGTTCTCAATGCCCGGACAGAAGCCCATTTCGGCCAGCAGGGCCAGATCGTACAGGGTCCGTTGCTCCAGGCGCTGGGCTTCCAGGAGCTTGTTGTCGGCCCGCAACTCTTCGAGCCGCTGCTCAAGTTCGGCGCGAATTGACGCGGCTGCGGTCCGGGTCCGGCTTGAGGTGGTGACATAGTGGCTGGCCGGATAAATCATGGCTTTGTCCAGCCGGCGCAGCACCTTGCCGCGCAGGGGATCGATTTCCGCCACTGCCTCGACGCTGTCGCCAAAGAACTCGATGCGGACGGCGCGGCTCTCCTCGTAGGTCGGGAACACCTCGACCACGTCGCCGCGCACCCGAAAGGTGCCGCGATGAAAGTCAAAGTCGTTGCGCTGATACTGGATATCGACGAGTTTGCGCAGCAGGGCGTCCCGATCAACCTCGGTGTTTTCCTCAACAAATACGATCAGGTCGAAATACGACTCGGGCGAGCCCAGACCATAGATGCACGACACGCTGGCGACGATGATGGTGTCGCGGCGCTCCAGCAGCGCCTTGGTGGCCGAGTGGCGCATCTTGTCGATTTCTTCGTTGATGGACGCGTCCTTCTCAATATAGGTATCGCTCTGGGGAACGTAGGCCTCGGGCTGGTAGTAGTCGTAGTAGCTGACAAAATAGCGAACTGCGTTGTGGGGGAAGAGTTCGGCGAACTCGCCGTACAGCTGGGCGGCGAGCGTCTTGTTGGGGGCGATGATGAGGGCCGGCCGGTTTGCCCGGGCGATGACATGGGCCATCGAAAAGGTCTTGCCCGAGCCGGTGACGCCGAGCAGAACTTGGTGCCCGCGGCCCTTGTCGAGACCCGCAAGCAGATCCTCAATCGCCTGCGGCTGGTCGCCCTGGGGTTGAAACTCCGAAACGAGTTGAAATGTGCCTTCCCGCTGCATGGCCGGCTATCTTAGCAAGAATGCGCCGGAAAGCAGAGGGTGGTCGGCCGCACTGCCACGGAATGCGGGGACCGCGCCGCTCGGGGCGTTGCAAAACCATGGCGCTTATGGCTGACTACCCGGAAAAGAGATTGAGGATGACTGATTTCTCTCCGCTCTTTTACTGACTCTACCGGGAGGTACATGACACCATGGAAGTGATGGCTCAACGATCGTATTGGCGGACCTGTGGGCTGGCTCTCAGCCTGATGATCTTTGTCTCGTGGGCTACGCCTGTTGCGGCCCAGGACGCGGTCCGCAAGTTCACCGTCGTGAATGTGTTGTATGAGGGCTCGAAGATGTTCCTGCCTTCGGTGTTGGCCGTGTCCCAGGGAGACACGGTTTCGGTCACCGTCATCAACAATATTCCCGGCGATCCGCCCAACCATGGTTTCGCGATTCCGGCCTTCGATGTCGAGACGGTAGTCAATCACGGCGAGAAAAAGACGGTCGAGTTTACGGCCGACAAGGCCGGGATTTTTGATATCCGCTGTCAGCTGCACCCGGCCCACGTGCACGGGCAGTTGATCGTGGAAGACTGACGACTGGTTTCAGGCTCTGTCCACCTTTCTCAGCAGAGCCTCGATAAGCGTATCTGCCTGCACGCCCTCGGCCTCGGCCTGAAAGTTCAGCAGACACCGGTGGCGCAGGGCGGGCAGGGCCACATCGACAATATCGTCGTAGCTGACGTTCACCCGCTTATCCAACAGGGCGTTGACCTTGGCTCCCAGGGTCATCGCTTGCGCGCCACGCGGGCTGGGACCAAAGCGGACATACTGGTTGACCTCGGGCAGGGCCTCGGCATTACCCGGGGTGGCAGAGGCGATCAGGCGGGCGATGTAGTGGTTCAGCGGCGGCGCCAGTAAGACTTCGCGGACGAGCCCCTTCAGCTGTTCGACCTCGGTCGCGGCCTGTTCTTCAGAGCCGAGCAGGGGGCGCACCTCGGCGTGTGTATCGGTGGTCGTCCGGTTGAGAATCTCGGTCAGTTCCGCGCTGCTGGGCGAGTGAATGACCAGCTTGAACAAAAAGCGGTCGAGCTGGGCCTCGGGCAGCGGATAGGTGCCCTCAATTTCAATCGGATTCTGGGTCGCCATGACAAAAAAGGGCGGGGCCAGACGGTGCGTCTGACCAAACACCGAGACCTGGTGTTCTTCCATGGCCTCCAGGATGGCCGACTGGGTTTTGGGCGTGGCCCGGTTGACCTCGTCGGCCAGCACGATGTGGGTGAAGACCGGACCCGGTTTGAATGCAAAAGACCGCTCGCCGTGGCTCTCGGACAAGACCTCCGTACCCACAATATCCGACGGCATCAGGTCGGGGGTGAACTGGATCCGCTTGGCGCCCAGGGTCACCGCCCGACTCAGGGATTTCATCAGCAGGGTTTTGCCCAAACCGGGCGCGCTCTCCAGCAACACATGCCCGCCGGCAAAAAAGGCGGTCAGCACTTTGCGCACAATCTCCCGATTGCCGACAATGACGCGCCTGACCTCTTCCTCCAGTGCGCTGAAGAGCTGACAAAAGCGCTGTATGCGGTCTTCGTCTGGGTGAGTCATTGGGTATTACTGGACGATACTCTCTTCTTGCTCAACCGTCCGCCTGAAAGAGTAAACGTGTCCTCCATTTACTCTTTGTCGAGAATGGGCCGGTACTCCAGAGGAATGGGCTGGCCGGCCGGGGTCGAGTCGTGGGCCTGGTCGGTGAGCGGAGCGTTGCTGTAGGGCGTGATGGGCCGAGCCGGGCTGGTGTTGGCGGTGCGTTCCCCAGTGTCGCTATGGCCCGTGTCCCCGGCCGGGATCCGGACTTTGACAAAGCGCACATCTTTGGTCAGGAAACCGCCCACTTTTTCTCCTGCTCGGCCGAACCGCGGGGCTGGTCCCTGGCCGGGCTGTCTGCCGCTGCCCGTGGGCTGGGTGCGGTTGGGGTCGGGCTGGAGGCCGGGCGTACTGGGGTCTTGGCCTCGCTGCCCGCCTGGGCTATCCGGGTCTCCCCCCTGGGCGCGGAGTGCGGGGTCGGGTTGGGCGGCC
>WTHE01000653.1 GCA_011523315.1 Candidatus Binatota bacterium | reverse complement strand
GAGTTATCCACATATTCACAGCCCCCTACTACTACTAGTCTTTTATATTCTATAGAAAGAGAGAAGAGAAACCTCCCAACTCAGAGGAATCCGATATGGAATGTCTGGTGGAAAAAGACGACCTGTTGCGCTGTTTATATCTGGTCCAAGGAGTCGTAGAGAAACGCTCTTCGCTTCCCATTCTCGCCCATGTCTTAATCGAATCAAACGACGAACAGGCCGAGGCTGCGGATCATGCCTTGTCGCTTCGGGCCACGGATCTGGAGATCGGGATTCGACAGCACTGCCGCGCGCGGGTCAAGAAGGCCGGCTCCATTACCACCGACGCCCGCAAGCTGTATGAAATCGTCCGGGAGTTGCCGAATGCAGGTGGCAGCTCTGCCGACCCGACCGTTATTGCTCTGCGCTCGGCCGGGAGTGGCTGGGTAGAGGTCAGCAGCGGAAAATCCCGGTTTCGGATGGCCAGCCTCGATCCCAAAGAGTTTCCGGCCATCGTCCAGGAGGAGGCTGACGGGGCGACTCTCAGCCCGGCGTCGTGTCCCGGCGAAGTCCTGCGCGAAATGATTGAGAAGACGCTGTTTGCCACCTCGCCAGATGAAACCCGGCTCAACCTGAGCGGAGTGTATATCGAAGCCCTGGACTCGGGAAAGCTGCGGATGGTGGCCAGCGACGGTCATCGTTTGTCCCTCATCGAACGCCAGGCCACGATCACCGAGCCGGCAGCTTGGCCCAAGGTCATTCTGCCCCGCAAAGGGCTGCTCGAAGCCCGGAAGATCCTGGAACGGGGGGAGGGCGAGGTCAGCTTCTCGTTGCAGGCCACAACCGCCGGGCTCCGCAAGGAGGCTACTGCGCTGTCGATGCGGTTGGTTGAAGGCGAATTCCCGGATTACCAGCAGATTCTGCCGACCGAGCATAATTTTCTGATCGCCTTCTCCCGCGAGGAGTTGTTGAGTGCGCTACGGCGCTTGTTGATTCTGACCACCGAACGCTCGCGCGGGATCAAGCTCCAGATCGAAGCCGGAAAGGTCGAAATCTCGGTCAATACCCCCGACCTTGGAGAGGGGGTGGAGGAGATCGCCACAGACTACAGTGGAGACAGTATCGCCGTTGGCTTTAACGGTCGCTACCTGGTCGAAGCCCTGACCGTCATGGAGGAAGGCCAACAGATTACATTGTCGCTCAAGGATGATATGAGTCCGGGCCTGCTCAAAACGGTCGAGGATCAGGACTTCTCGTATGTGATCATGCCAATGCGCATATTCTAATTTTACAAAAACGTTTTAAAATCTCTCTTTTGTGCAGCCTCTGAGTTTACTTCCCAGCCAGAAAATGATAGCCTTCCGGCGAGAAAACAGCCAGAAAAATAAGCGTTTTTCTGCTCTGGCGATCAGTCTGGGGAGTGCATGCTCGAACAAGAATACGGGGCTAACCATATCAAGGTTCTGGCCGGTCTGGAGGCGGTTCGCAAACGGCCGGGGATGTACATTGGAGATACCTCGGTCCGCGGTCTCCACCATCTGGTCTTTGAGGTGGTTGATAACTCCGTGGACGAAGCGCTTGCCGGGCATTGTACCCATATCCGGGTCTCCATTCACATTGATAACAGTCTCACTGTCGAGGATAACGGCCGGGGAATTCCGACCGAGATCCACCCCACTGAGGGAATTTCCGCAGCCGAGGTGGTGTTGACCAAGCTGCACGCGGGCGGAAAATTCGACTCCAGCGCGTATAAAGTCTCGGGCGGGCTGCACGGAGTGGGCGTTTCCGTGGTCAACGCCCTGTCGGAATCGCTGGAAGTCGAGATCAAGCGGCACGGAAAAGTCTACACCCAGGAGTACCGGCGCGGTGAGCCGATAACGCCACTCCGAGAAAGCGGCCGCGTTGAAACCAGCGGTACCCGGGTGACCTTCAAGCCTGACCCGCTCATCTTCGAGGTTTCGGAATTCAGCTTCGACGTGCTTTCCCAGCGGCTGCGGGAATTGGCCTTTTTGAACGGCGGCCTGCATATTGCGATTGAGGACGAGCGCGATCAAAAACGTCATGATTTCCACTACCAGGGTGGGATTGTGTCGTTTGTCGAGCATCTTGGGGTGGCCAAGAAGCCGCTCCACTCCGAGGTGATTTACCTGGCCGGCAGGAAAGGCACGACCGAAGCCGAGATTGCCCTGCAGTGGAACGAGGGCTATACCGAGAACGTCTACACCTTTGCCAATAATATCAACACGATTGAGGGCGGCACGCACCTCAGCGGCTTGAAATCGGCCTTGACCCGTACGATCAACTCCTATGCTGCGGCCAACGGCCTGCTCAAAGCGGGGGCAACCCAGGCCTCGCCCGTTCAGGGCGAAGATATCCGCGAAGGACTGACCGCCGTCATCAGTATCAAGGTGTCTGAGCCGCAGTTCGAAGGCCAGACCAAAACAAAGCTGGGCAATAGCGATATCAAGGGCTTTGTCGAGACCCTGCTCAACGAAAAGCTGGGCATTTACTTTGAAGAGCACCCGAACGAGGCCAAGCGGATCATCCACAAATGCATTGACGCGGCCCGCGCCCGAGAGGCAGCCCGCAAAGCGCGGGATCTGACCCGACGAAAAGGCGCCCTGGATTCCGGTTCTCTGCCCGGCAAGCTGGCCGACTGTCAGGAACGCGACCCCTCGCTGAGCGAGATCTATTTTGTCGAGGGCGATTCGGCCGGTGGCTCGGCCAAACAGGGCCGCGACCGCCGGACCCAGGCCATCCTGCCCCTGCGGGGCAAGATCCTGAACGTCGAAAAATCCCGCTTCGATAAAATGCTCTCCTCACAGGAAATCCGGCTGTTGATCACTGCGCTCGGGGCTGGCGTCGGAAAAGAGGAAACCGACCTGTCCAAGCTGCGCTACCACACCGTCATCATCATGACCGATGCAGACGTGGACGGCTCGCATATACGGACTCTGTTGCTGACCTTTTTCTACCGCCAGATGCCGGGACTGATTGAAAACGGTCACATCTACATCGCCCAGCCGCCCCTGTATCGGGTCAAACGAGGCAAAACCGAACGCTACCTGAAGGACGAGGCAGCTCTGGACGAATTTTTGATTGACCTGGGGATTGAAAACGTCCGGGTCGGATCCTTGTCTGGAGAAGAATTGAAGGAGTGGATCAGGACGTTCCTGCGCTGTGAGAAGCTGTTCGAGATGGTTGAGCGTAAGCACAAAGATGTCCGGCTCGTGCGTGCTCTGCTTGCTCAATCCCGTCTTTCCCCGGCGGTGCTGACCGATACACCCCGCTTAACCGAGATCTGCAGGGCAGCCGAGTCGTTTGCCCACCACCACTTTCCCGACCTCATTCCGGTCTCTTTTTCGGTTGAGGCCGACACCACGCTTGGCGGCTCCCGTATTGTCGCCACCGCCAAGCTCAATGGCTCGGGCATCCGAACGGTCTTTGACAGCGATTTTCTGCACTTTCCCGAGGTCCAAGAGATCGGTCGCCTGCTTGAGCAACTGCGGGCGGCCGGCGAGGCGCCGTTTGTCGTGGTCCACAAAGACGAAGAGCACACCCTGGCCCAGCAGCGCGATATTGTTGACTACGTCCTGTCTCGTTCCCGCCAGGGAACCGAAATTCAGCGCTATAAGGGGCTGGGAGAGATGAACCCCGAGCAGCTGTGGGAAACGACCATGAATCCCGACACCCGGCGGCTGCTCCAGGTTCGGATTGAGGATGCCTATGAGGCGGACGAAATCTTCGCTACACTGATGGGCGATGAGGTCGAACCCCGACGGCGATTCATTCAAGACAACGCCCTGGCGGCCAAAAACCTCGATATCTGATCCCAAGCTTTCCGACTGTCATGAAAGAAGCGCAGCGTCCCAGGAAAGGTGAACGATGATGACCGCCTCATCAGGAAGAGATCATCGTCCACCTTTCGTCAACATCGAACAAGAGATGCGTCAGTCCTATATGGACTACGCCATGAGCGTCATCATTGGCCGAGCCCTGCCCGATGTCCGGGACGGTCTCAAGCCGGTGCATCGCCGCGTGTTGTACGCCATGTCCGACCTGGGCAACGACTGGAACCGGCCGTATAAGAAGTCGGCCCGTATCGTCGGCGATGTGATCGGCAAATACCATCCGCACGGGGACACTGCGGTCTACGACACCATCGTGCGTATGGCGCAGGAGTTCTCGCTGCGCTACCCCTTGGTCGACGGTCAGGGGAACTTCGGCTCGATTGACGGCGACCCGCCCGCAGCCATGCGCTATACCGAAATCCGCATGACCCGCATGGCTGCGGAACTGCTGACCGACCTGGACCGGGACACGGTCGATTTTATCGCCAATTACGACGACTCAAGCCAAGAGCCGAGCGTTCTGCCGGCTAAGCTGCCCAACCTGCTCATCAACGGTTCGTCGGGTATTGCGGTCGGCATGTCGACCAATATCCCGCCGCATAATCTGGGCGAGGTGGTTGACGCGCTCGTGGCTCTGCTGGCCGACTCGACGCTGAGCAGCGGTCAGCTCATGGACTATATCCACGGGCCGGATTTCCCCACCGGCGGGTTTATTCACGGTCTGGCCGGCATCCGTGAGGCGTATGAAACCGGGAAAGGCATCGTTCAGATGCGAGCCCGGACCTCGATTGAGGAAAATGATCGAACGGGCAAGAGCAGCCTTATTGTCGAGGAAATCCCGTTTCAGATCAATAAAGCGCGCCTGATTGAGCGTATTGCCGACCTCGTCAACGAGAAGCGCATTGAGGGCATCTCCGATCTGCGTGACGAGTCGGATCGCGAGGGAATGCGGGTTGTCATCGAGCTGAAAAAGGATGTCGTTCCCGATGTCGTCCTCAACCAGCTCTACAAGATGACCCCCATGCAGGACTCGTTTGGGGTGATTCTGCTGGCCATTGTTGATGAGCGACCGCAACTGTTGACCCTCAGACGCAGCCTCGTTCATTTTCTGGACCATCGTCGGGACGTGGTGCGGCGACGGACCGCTTTTACCCTCGCCAAAGCCCAAGACCGGCTGCACCTGCTTGACGGACTGAAAATCGCCCTGGATAACCTGGACGCGGTGATCGGCCTCATCCGCGCCGGCGAGAATCCGACCAACGTCCGGCGCCAGCTCACCACCCGCTTTGTACTGAGCGAGATCCAGGCCCAGGCTATTCTGGACATGCGCTTACAGCGTCTGACTCAGCTGGAGCAGGGAAAAATCATCGACGAGCGCACCGAAACGGTTAGCTTGATCCAGAAGCTGGAACACATTTTGGCCGATCCGAGTGAAATAGACGCGCTCATCAGCCAGGAGCTGCAAGACCTCAAGACGCGCTTCGGTGACGCACGTCGCACAGAGATTCTGGCCGCCAGCGCCGACCTATCTGTCGAAGACCTGATTGCCGAAGAAGACATGGTCGTCACCATCTCCCACGCCGGCTATATCAAGCGGACGGCGGCCTCGCTGTATCGCTCACAGCGCCGCGGAGGACGCGGTATTGTGGCGGCAACAACGCGGGACGAAGATTTTGTCGAACATCTTTTTGTGTGTTCGACCCACGCCTATCTGCTGGTGTTTACCTCTCTGGGGCGAGTCTATTGGATCAAGGTCCACGAGATTCCGCAGGCCGGTCGGGCCTCGAAAGGCAAGGCTATTATCAATCTGCTACCGCTCGGCGACGGGGAACAGATCTCAGCCTTTCTGCCCGTGCGCGAGTTCAAACACGACGCCTACCTCGTTTTTGCCACCCGCAACGGCTTGATCAAAAAGACCGATCTGATGGCTTACTCCAACCCGCGCCAGGGCGGAATTATCGCCATATCCCTAGAAGATGGCGACGAAGTCATTGGCGTGCGGCTGACCCATGCCGAGCAGGAAATCCTGCTGTCAACCCGGCGCGGCCAAGCCATCCGCTTTTCCGAACGGGATGTCCGTCCGATGGGCCGGAGTACCCGAGGGGT
The DNA here is from genome assembly GCA_011523315.1 of Candidatus Binatota bacterium. Taxonomy (GTDB): domain Bacteria; phylum Desulfobacterota; class Binatia; order Bin18; family Bin18; genus JAAXHF01. The sequence goes on along the minus strand of WTHE01000653.1, from coordinate 9,625 downwards.
AAAAGGCATCAGTCTGGAGGCGGACGACGAGGTTGTGTCCCTGGCCGTTCTGAACCCGGACGAAAGCCTGCTGACGGTCTCGTCTCTGGGCTATGGTAAACGGAGCAGTATGGACGCCTACCGGCTCCAGTCGCGGGCGGGCAAGGGCGTCATCACCATACGGACGACCGACAAGACGGGCGAGGTTGTTGGCGTGCGGGAGGTGACCGACGATGACCACCTGATGCTGATCACCGATAGCGGACGGGTCATCCGGCTGCGTATGCGGGAGTTGCGCACTATCGGTCGCAACACCCAGGGGGTTCGGCTGTTTGATGTCGACCCTCAAGAGCGAGTTGTCAGTCTCGCCCTGCTGGCCGAAGACGAGGAAGAGGACAGAGAACAGATCGACACTGGCGTACGGTCTGCCGAACAGACCATACTCACTACACAGGAGGACGTATGAGCGTACAGGTTGGGCAAGCTGCCCCGGATTTCACCCTTAAGACGAGCAAAATGCAGGATTTCACCCTGAGCGAGCACAAGGGCAAGAAAAACGTGGTTTTGCTCTTTGTGCCGCTGGCCTTTACCGGAGGGTGAACAAACGAATTTGGCTCCGTGCAAGCCAATATCGCCAGTCTCCAGAACGATGACACGCAGGTGGTTGGTATCAGCGTTGACAGCCCGTTTTCCTTGGACGCCTGGGCGGCCAAAGAGGGCTATGAATTTCCCCTGCTGAGCGATTTCAATAAAGAGGTCGCCGCCACCTATGACTCTCTGTATCCCGAGTTGCTGGTGTTCAAAGGGGTGGCCAAACGGACGGCTTTTGTGATCGACAAAAACGGCGTGATCCAGTACGCCTGGCTGAACGACGACCCGGGCACCCTGCCCGACCTTGACGAGATCAAAGCCTGCTTGCAGCAGTGTGGCTAAGCCTGTCCGGCCGGGCGCCCGTGCCCGGTCGGTTCGAGGCCGTCGGCAGCAGTCGGCTGAGAGCGTTTCCGAAAAACCCGAACAAGTATGATGCTCAGGACCGCCCAGCCGCCACACACCAGACCGTACAGCGTCCACAGATTTTTGGACGAGCCGTTCCGACCGGCAAAGACCCGGCACACAACGGCGTCAAGCACATGAATGAAGGCAGCGGTAGAAACCAGCTCCTGAAAATCGAGATCGTAGCCCAGAAACCGCAGGCCAGTCACATAGCCGAGAAAGATTTCAATATCCATTTGCTTCGTCCTTTTTGGTGCAATGGCTGAAGAGAAAACAGTATTTGAACGACTCTATGAGCTTGGTGAGGAGAACCTCGCCCGGTTTGTCGAAGAGATGCTCACCAGTCCGGTTTTTGCCCAGAGCCTTGACCGCAGCCTGCGGAACGCGGCGGAAACCAAGGAAAAAGTTGACCAGAACATAACCGCCCTGCTGTCGCTTCTCAACCTCCCGTCCAAGGCCGATTACGACAGGCTGGCGGCCCAGGTGGAGACCCTCCAGGGCAGCCTGGTGAATCTGAATCTCAAGCTTGACCGGCTCTTGGCCGAACAGAAAAAGCCGCGGCGAAGCGCAAAGAAACGGGCCGCCGCCAAACACTGAACATCCCTCGAATGCGTATGAAACGTCATCTGCTGTGTGTGGTGTGGGGGCTCAGCCTCTTGCTTGTGGGCCAGCCTGGCTTTGCCTGGGACGAGGCGCGCTTTACCCAGAAAAAGACCATGGCCTACTCCTATGCGCTGCCCGACGGACAGGAAAATGGACAGATAAAGACAGTCATTGGTTCTCCACGGACCTACACCGTCCAGACCAAAGACACCCTGCTCGACATCGCCCGCTACTTTGACCTGGGCTTCAATGAGATCCGCGCCGCCCACCCCCAGCTCGACACCTGGCTGCCCGAGGTGGGATCGGAGATCCGCCTGCCGACCTTCTGGGTGCTGCCTAAAACGCGCTCCGCCGGGGTGAACATTGTCGTCAATATCCCGGAAATGCGCCTGTACTATTTCCCGACTCGGGCCAAACATGGTGCCCAGGCTCTGGCAATGACCTATCCGGTCGGCCTTGGCCGGGAGGACTGGCCGACGCCCCAAACGCCGTTTCGGATTCGAGGCAAAACGGCCAACCCGACCTGGGTGATTCCCCAGTCCATTCGGCAGGAACGGATACAGGAAAAGGGCTGGTCAGAGACCAGTATTCCCGGCGGCTCGCCAGCCAACCCGCTGGGCAAGTATCGGCTGGAATTGAGCCTGTCCCAGGCGTCCGGTGCATACGCCATCCACGGCACGAACAACCCCTGGGCGGTCGGCAGAATGGTCACCCACGGCTGTATTCGGCTGTATCCCGAAGACATCGCGCGTTTCTTCGAGCTGGTGCCGGTCGGCAGTTCCGGCGAATTGACCTATCAGCCGGTCAAGGTCGGGATGCAGCACGGTCGGGTGTATGTCGAGGTTCACGCCGACATCTATGGCCTGGTGGACGACCCGTGGGCCGATGCCCAGCGCGTTGTGCAGGACAGCGGGTGGGCGCATCTGGTCGACCCGGCCCGGCTGCTCCGAGCCCTGCGCGAGCAGTCCGGCGTTCCGGTCGATGTGACGGCCGAGCCGCTGACCGCACTCTGGGATGATGACCGTCCTGGAAAGGGCAACGTGATACCCGAGCATGGAAAATGAGATTACGTTTCCCTGTTGAGAAACACGATGGAACTCAAAGTACGGACCCGGAATAAAAACGATGTGGTTGATTTGACCCGGCAAATCGCCGAGCTGGTCCGGCAGGCCGATCTTGAACAGGGGCTGTGTCATGTCTATGTGCCCCACGCCACGGCCGCGATTATTGTGAACGAAAACGACGACCCGCAGATTGGCCAGGATTTGCTCACGGCTCTCGACGGCCTCATCCCCGAAGGCGTCTGGCTCCACGACAAGGTCGACGAGAACGGGGCGTCGCACCTGAAAGCGACCATTCTGGGTCCGAGCGAAACCGTGCCCATCCGGCGGGGACGCCTGGCGCTCGGCACCTGGCAGGCCATCATGCTGGTGGATTTTGACGGACCGCGCGACCGGACGGCCATTGTGACCCTCACCCGAGCGTGACGTCATGGCACGGTCAATCAAAGACTGGCCGGAATCTGATCGTCCCCGCGAAAAGCTGATCGAGAAAGGGCCCGGCTCTCTGTCCAATGCCGAACTGTTGGCCATTCTTCTGCGAACCGGGAATGCCAGCAGTGGGCAGACCGCGTTGGATCATGGGCGAGCCCTGGTCCAGCAGTTCGACAACTCTTTTCGGCGACTTGCCGAGGCCGGCATTCGGGACTTGTGCGAGGTCAAAGGCATCGGCCCGGCCAAGGCCGCCCAGCTCCAGGCCAGCCTGGAAATTGCTAAACGGTTTGCCGCCGAGGAACTGAAACAGGGCCAGCTGTTTCGCTCCTCGGCGGATGTCTTTCACCACTATCAGGAGCAATTGGGCAATCTCAAAAAAGAAGAGTTCCACGTCCTGCTGCTCGACGCCAAGAACCGCAAGCTCAAGGATGTCCGCGTCTCGGAGGGCTCGCTGACCTCGTCTCTGGTCCATCCCCGCGAGGTCTTCGCTCCGGTGGTCCGGGAGTCGGCGGCGGCGGTGATTCTGATCCACAACCACCCCAGTGGCGATCCGGCTCCGAGTCAGGAAGATCTCCAGATTACGCGGCGCTTACGCCAGGTTGGCGAAATCATGGGGGTGCATATCCTCGACCATTTGATTATCGGCAAAGGCCGCTATGTGAGCTTCGTGGACGACGGGTATTGGGAGGCATAGGAGATGGGGCTCAACCGCGCGCTGATCGGCAAACAGTATCCGGCTCAGGACTACGGCGTGACGGCCGAGGCGGTGGGCAAGTACGCCAGAGCCTATAACGAGGAGAACCCCCTCTTTTTTGAGGCTGGTCCGTCCCACAGCGTGCTTGCCCCGCCCATGTTCGGGGTCGTACTGGGCTGGTTGCCGATCATGACAGTGGTGACCGATAGCGAGCTGAACGTTGACGTGCTGCGGCTCCTGCACGCCGAGCAGGATATGCGCTTCGTGCTGCCCGTGGTGTCGGGTGATATCATTACCAGCACCGCAACCCTGGTGGATATTGAGGATAAGGCTGGCGGGGAGGCGTTCACGCTGGCGGTGGACAGCACGAACCAGCGTGGACAGATCGTTCAACACATGCGTTTTGGCGCCTTCATCCGGGGCGAACGGCGCCGGGGCAGGAGTTTTGGGGCATTTGGCCCGTCACCTCAGGCTCAGCCGCTGCTACGCGTCGCCCAGTCCATCGACCCTGACCAGACTTACCGCTATGCCGAGGCCTCGGGCGACCGCAATCCCATCCATCTCGATGACCAGGTCGCCAGACTGGCCGGCCTGCCGGGCATTATCGTCCATGGTCTGTGTACCATGGCGTTTACCTCAAAAGTGATGATCGATCACCTGTGTGATCGTGAGCCCAGCCGTCTGAAGCGACTGCGGGCGCGTTTTTCGCGCCCAGTCTTTCCGGGCCAGACCATTACCACGGCTGTGTGGTCCCACGCCGAACCGGCCAGCCGAAACAGTGTGTATGCCTACGAGACCTACAATCCGGACGGCAAGGCAGTGGTGAAGGACGGCATTGCCGAAATCGCTCCGGCCTAGACCGGCAGAACTCCGCTAGAACGGCACGTCATCGTCGTCCGGCACGGGCGGCGCCTCGTAGCCTCCTGCGCCGGCGCCGGTGCTGGCGCCGCCGGACTCGTACTGGCCGGAGGATCGGCCCTCGCCCCCTCCCCCGCCGAGGAACTGGACCCGCTGGGCGACGATCTCGGTGACGTAGCGTTTGTTGCCGTCTCGGTCGTCGTAACTGCGGGTCTGAATCCGGCCCTCAACATAGACCTGTCTGCCCTTGGACAGGTACTGCCCGCAGGATTCGGCCTGTTTGCCCCAGACCACGATATTGTGCCAGTCGGTGCGTTCCTGGCGTCCGTTTTCCTGGTCAAACCAGGTGTCTGTCGTGGCCACGGTAAAGTTGGCCACCGCTCGTCCGCTCTGGGTAAACCGCACCTCTGGATCTCTGCCCAGATTGCCGAGAATAATCGCTTTATTGACCGCAGCCATGGCGTGTTCCCCCTGCCCGGGAGCCTACCAACCGCCTCTTTTCAAGTCAATTGGGAACGGCGTCCGTTGCTGATTGGCCGGGGCTTACCTATACTCTGAAGGGGAACGATGAGTTCTTCCTGATGAGTGGTCATCATCGTTCCCCTTTGCTGAATGGAGGGTAGCGAGCTGTGCGAACTGTGATGGATACGCTTTCGATCCGCTGTGCGTGGGCGGCCTGCTGTGTTGTCTGGACTCTGCTCGGCGGCGTTCCGGCCTGGGCTGAGCCTGCCCAGGACACCCCGTTCGTGGAGACCGGCCGACAGGGCATGGTCGTGACCGCCAATGTTCAGGCCAGTGAGGCCGGGCTGGAGATGCTGCGCCGGGGCGGCAATGCGGTCGACGCTGCAGTGGCGGCCTCGTTTGCGATCAGTGTGACACGCCCGCAGTCAACCGGCATTGGGGGTGGCGGGTTTCTGCTGCTGTACCTGGCCCACAGTAGGAAACGTGATAACAGCTCATCTCAAGAAGAGATCACGTTTCCTACTGAAGACAAGAAAGTCCTGGCCTTTGACTTCCGGGAACGGGCGCCGCTTGGAGCCACCCGCGACATGTTCCTGCGGGAGGGCAAAGCCGTGTCGGCGCTGAGCCGAACCGGTCCGCTGGCTGTCGGTGTACCTGGGCTGGTGGCCGGCCTCGTTGACGTGCACGAACGGCATGGCAGCCTGCCGCTGGCCGAGGTGATGGCTCCGGCCATTTCCCTGGCCGAGAACGGTTTCCCGGTCTATCCGTTTCTGGCCCGAGCGCTGAGCTACCGTGAGGAGATGCTGGGCAACTCGGCGGCCACCCGGGCGGTCTAGTTTCGGCAGGATCGCCTCCTGGGCGAAGGGGAGCTGCTGATTCAGAAAGATCTGGCCACCAGCCTGCGGGCGATCGCGGCGAATGGGAAAGACGCCTTTTATCGCGGTTCTATTGCCAGGGCGCTGGTGGCCGAAATGGAAACTCAGGGCGGACTCATTACCCAGGCCGACCTGGAGCGCTATCAGGTTATCGCCCGAACGCCCCTGTCCGGGAGCTTTCAAAACGCCCGGATCCACGCCATGCCCCTGCCCAGCTCGGGCGGGGTGCTAATCATCCAGATGCTGAAGGTGCTGGCGGGTTTTCCGATCCAGAAGTTCGGCTTTCATACCCCGACCGCGACCCATGTGTTGACCGAGACCCTGCGCCTGGCCTTTCGGGATCGGGCGCGCTACCTGGGCGATAGCGATTTTGTTGAGGTGCCGGTCGAGATGCTGGTCTCGGACGACTATAGCCGGACGCTGCGGGCCAGCATTGATCTGGCCAAGGCCGGCTCCAGCCAGGATATTCCCGACGCGCCGGGGAAGATTGAATCGACCAGCACGACCCATCTGTCGGTCATTGACGCGGCCGGGAATGCCGTGTCAACAACCCAGACCGTCAACCTGTTCTTTGGCAGCGGCGTGATGGTGCCCGGCACCGGGATTATGCTCAACAATGAGATGGACGACTTTAACGCCCAGCCGGACGAGCCGAACGCCTTTGGGCTGCTGGGCAAGACCGATGCCAACGCCGTGGCGCCGGGTAAGACCCCACTCAGCAGCATGACGCCGACGATTGTGACCCGTGACGGACGCGTCCGCCTCGTCGTCGGCGGACCGGGTGGCTCGCGGATTATCAGTTCGGTGTTGCAAATCCTGCTCGGGGTGTTGGCCTATGAGCAGTCTCTGCCGCAGGCGATGTTTGCGCCGCGCATTCACCATCAGTGGTTCCCCGACCGGCTCGATGTGGAAGTCTGGGACGGCGCGCAAGACGAGGGCTTGGTCGAAGCGCTGAGACAGCTGGGCCATAGTGTGCGGGTGCTCGAATCCGGCCCGGGCAAGTTCTCCCGTTTCGGCAATATCCAGGCGATTCACGTCGATCCGGATTCGGGTCTCATCACCGGGGTGGCAGACCCGCGGGCCGGCGGCCGGCCGCGTGGGTTCTGAAGGGAAAGGGCAGATGTATGAGCAGCGACGTTGACTACTACAATCTGGAAGACCTGCTTGGCCAGGAAGAGCGTCTGGTGCGGGATGTGGCGCGACGCTTTATTGACGACGAGTTCATGCCCCGCATCCAGCTCTGCTTCCGTGAGGGCCGGTTTCCCACCGAGTTGATCCCCCGCTTGGGTGAACTCGGCTTTTTAGGCATGACCCTGCCGACCGAGTACGGCTGCGCCGGACTCAATAATATTGCCTATGGCCTGGTCAGCCAGGAGCTGGAACGGGGCGACAGCGGCCTGCGCTCGTTTGCCAGCGTACAGTCCTCGCTGGTCATGTACCCCATCTTTCAGTTCGGTTCGGACGAGCAGAAAAAGTTCTGGCTGCCCCGCTTGGCCACGGCCGAAGCGGTCGGCTGCTTTGGGCTGACCGAGCCGGACTTTGGCTCAAATCCGGGCGGGATGCTGACCCGGGCGCGTCGGGAGCGGGGCGGCTATGTGTTGAACGGCACCAAGCGCTGGATCACCAACGGGTCGATCTCCGACCTGGCCGTGGTGTGGGCCAAGCTTGAGGAGGACGGCACGGACGTGATCCGCGGTTTCCTGGTCGAGAAGGAACGCACGGGCTTCACCCGCCGCGACATTCCGGGCAAGTTCAGCTTCCGGGCCTCGGTCACCTCCGAGTTGATTTTTGAAGACTGCTGGATCCCCGAAGACAATCTGCTGCCCAAAACCGGTGGCCTCAAATCGCCCCTGATGTGTCTGACCCAGGCGCGCTACGGGATTGCCTGGGGGGCGCTGGGCGCGGCCATGGCGTGTTATGAGTCGGCCCTGGAGTATGCCCAAAACCGGGTCATGTTCTCGCGGCCGATCGGCGGCTATCAACTCGTGCAGGCCAAGCTGGTGACCATGATCACCGAAATCACCAAGGGCCAGCTGCTGGCCCACCGTCTCGGCACGCTCAAGGACGCCGGGAGCATGCGACCCCAGCAGGTCAGTATGGCCAAGATGAATAACGTCTCGACGGCGCTGCACACTGCCCGGCTGGCGCGCGACATCCTGGGTGGCAACGGGATCACCGATGACTATCCGGTCATTCGGCATCTGTTGAATCTGGAGACGGTCAACACCTACGAGGGGACAGAAGACATCCACCGCCTGACCATCGGCCGGGATGTGACGGGACTGAGCGCATTTGAGTAAGGCCGGCTACAAGACGGAGTCCATTGAGCGGACGGGAAGCGGAACCGTGTCAACAGTGCGTTGTGGTGTGACAACACGTTTCCGCTTTGGGACGCGACGGGTGCGGCTGTTGCAGGTCAGGGACCTCGAAGACTGGATAGACCGCGACGCGTTGCTGCGTGACGACACCCCCGAGCCGCCGTACTGGGCTCTGGTGTGGACCGGCGCTCGCAGCCTGGCCAACTACGTTGAGGAACATGTCGCCTGCGCCGACCGGTCCGTCCTCGACCTCGGCTGCGGGCTGGGCCTGACCGGCATTGTGGCCAGCCTCAAGGGCGGCCGGGTGACCTTTGCCGACCACGAGCCCCAGGCCCTGGCCTTTGCCCGCGCCAACGCCGCGCTGAACGGCTGTTGCGGCTACCGGACCCAACAGCTCGACTTCAGCCACGACAGTCTTGGGCAGCGCTTTTCGCTGATTCTGGGAGCCGAGATCGTGTACGACCGTCCTCTGTTTGCGGTCCTGATCAATTTTCTGCTGCGGCATCTGACGCCGGATGGCAGCGCGCTGCTGGCCGATGCCCATCGGACCAATACCGACGAGTTCTACCGCCAGCTTGACGCGCGAGGGCTGGCGTGGACGCGAACGGCCGTGCAGGAACGTGAGGACAATCTTCCCCTGACTGTCCACGTGGTGACGGTACGAAAGGGCTCGGCATGGTAAGCCAGCGGACAATCCACACCGTGTTTCGCATCCTGCGGCGGGAGGCGCCGCACTGGAACGCCCCGGTTGTGACCCACATGGCCAGCCTGTCGCGCGATCCCTACCAAGTGCTCATTGCCTGCCTGCTCAGCCTGCGGACCAAGGACGAAACCACCGGGCCGGCCGCCCGGCGTCTCTTCTCGCTGGCCGACACGCCCGACAAGATGCTGCGTCTGGCACCCAAGCAGATCGAGCGCGCCATCTATCCGGTCGGCTTTTACAAAACCAAGGTCCGAACCGTCATCGACGTGTCGCGTCGCATTATCGAGGAGTACGACGGACACGTCCCGGATGACATCGACGAGTTGGTGGGCTTCAAGGGCGTTGGTCGCAAGACGGCAAATCTGGTCCTGACCCAGGGCTTTCAGAAGCTCGGCATCTGCGTCGACACCCATGTCCATCGCATCTCGAACCGCTGGGGCTATGTTCGTACAAAAACCCCGGAGCAGACCGAGATGGCCCTGCGCGACAAGCTGCCCCAACAGTACTGGATCGAGATCAACGATCACCTCGTTGCCCTGGGTCAGACGATTTGCCATCCGACCTCGCCCCGGTGCAGCCAGTGCCCGCTGGAACGTTACTGCGACAAGCTGGGGGTCGTACGCAGCCGCTGAATCCCACCTCACCGC
>WTHE01000402.1 GCA_011523315.1 Candidatus Binatota bacterium | reverse complement strand
ACAGTGCGTGTCAGCCAGGGCGGCGGCCAGTAAGCCGAAGCGTGATTCGTGTTGGACAAGACTCTTCCGTCGCTCGGAGGTCGGGGCCTGGGTCACTCACCGGGCTCGACCGCGCGCGACGCATCCTTTCTGACGACTCGGCGCGTACAGGTGTAATCTCAGCATAGCGCTCGGGTCCCGACCGTTGCAACAATCCGCCGACCCGCCTATAAGGCCGAGAGAACCTGCTCGGTCAGGCGTGTCGCAAAGGAGGGGGCGTATGGCGACGGCGATAAAAATCGACTGCAATGTGGACGTTCCGATGCCGGACGGGGTGGTGCTGCGGGCCGATGTATATCGCCCCGACGATACCGCCCGCCATCCGGTCCTGCTGGCCCGCCTGCCGTACAACAAAGACCTGTCCCTCATCACCCTGTCTCTGCTCAGTCCGGTCCGCGCCGCAAAACACGGCTATGCGGTCGTGCTGCAAGACACCCGCGGCCGCTTCAAGTCGGAAGGGACGTTTGTCCCGTTTGCCGACGATGCCCGGGACGGGGCGGACACCATCGCCTGGTGTGCGGACCAGGCCTGGTCAGACGGCCGGGTGGGTATGTTTGGCGCGTCGTACTACGGTGCGACCCAGTGGCTGGCCGCGACCGCCAAGCCGCCAGCCCTCAAGGCCATGGTGCCGACGATCACCGCGTCCGGCTACCACGAGGGCTGGACCTATCAGGGTGGGGCGTTTCAGCAGGGGTTTATCCAGTTCTGGACCGCCGGCCTGGCGGTGGAAACCCTGGGGCGCTTGGGCAGCGCGCCGGACGACGCGCGGACCAGGCTATACGGCACGATCTTCGGCATAAACGATGCCTATCAGGGCCTGCCCCTCAGCGACTTTCCGCCGGCCGAAGTACCGGGGCTGATGGACCACTACCGTGAGTGGCTCAGCCACCCGTCCCAGGATGACTACTGGGAAGCATGGCGGATCGAGTCGAAATATGCCGACCTGGACGTGCCGGCCCTGCACATCGGCGGCTGGTACGACATCTTTCTGGAAGGCACGCTGCGCAACTATGTCGGCATGCGCCGCCAGGCCAAGAGCGCCCGGACCCGCGAGCGGCAGCGCCTGTTTGTCGGACCGTGGCTGCACGGTCTGTTTGATCGGGTCGTGGGTGAGGTCGATTTTGGGCCGAGCGTGCTGCTCGATGCGGTCAACCTGGGTGGCATGCATCTCAAATGGTTTGATCACTGCCTGCGGGATGCGCCCGATTCGAGCGCGCCGGTGCGGATTTTCGTCATGGGCGCCAACACCTGGCGCAATGAGAACGAGTGGCCGCTGGCCCGTGCCGTGCCGAGCCGCTACTATCTGGCCGGCCAGGGCCGGGCCAACAGCCTGGGTGGTGACGGCCGCCTGCTGAGCCAGCCGGCCGATAGGCAGACCGCTGACACGTTTCTGTACGACCCCGAGCGGCCGGTGCCGTCGCGGGGCGGCTGTACCCTCTTTCCCGGCGCCCAGAGCGCCGGCCCGCGCGACCAGCGTCCGGTCGAGGAGCGGGACGACGTGTTGGTCTATACCTCTGAGCCCGTGGACCGGCCGACCGAGGTGACCGGACCGGTCGAGGCGGTGATTTTTGCCGCCACCGACGGGCAAGACACCGATTTCACCGCCAAGCTGGTGGCTGTGACTGCGGATGGTCGCGCCCTCAACCTGTGTGACGGCATTGTGCGGGCGCGCTACCGTAACGGCCTGTCCCGACCCGAGTTGCTGGAACCCGGCAGGGTCTACGAGTACCGTGTCCAGCTCGGTTCGACCAGCTTTCAGTTTGCCCCGGGCGAGTGCATCCGGCTGGAGGTGTCGAGCAGTAACTTCCCGCGTTTTGATCGCAACCTCAACACCGGCGGCCCGCTTGGCACCGAGTCCGTCGGCCGGCCTGCGGTCCAGCGGGTGTGGCACGGCGGCGCCCGGCCGTCACACCTGGTGTTGCCGATCATTCCGCCGACCTAGGCCGACGCTTCCTCAGCCCGAGAGAGTGGAGAAAGGGGCCAGCATGACAAGCAAAGTGTGTATCTCGTTTGCCGGATCGTCCGGGCTGGGCGGCTTCCCGGCCTACCCGCCGGAACTGGCGGCCCAACTCCAGGCCGAGTTTCCCGCCGCCCGCATCAGCCTCATCCAGGACCCGGCTCAGCGCCCGGCCGAGTTGGCCGACGCCGAGGTGCTGTTCGCGGTCCGTTTCAGCCCGCAGGATTTGCAGGCCGCCCAACGGCTCAGGTGGCTCCACCTCGCCTCGGCTGGAGCTACCCACGTCTTGTTCCCGGAGATGATCGCCAGCGATGTCGTCATCACCAACTCCCGAGGCTTGCACGGCATTCCGATTGCCGAGCACATCCTGGGCGTGATGATCATCCTGGCCCGCCAGCTCCACGTGGCCTACCGCCATCAACTCGAAGGCAAATGGCCGCGACGTGAGATGTTTGACCTGTACCCGACCTTTTCCGAACTGTACGGCCACACGGCCGGGATCATCGGCCTGGGCGGCATCGGCCTGGCGGTTGCCGAACGGGTCAAGGCCATGGGTATGCGGGTGATTGCTACCAAGCGCCGGGTTGAGGCCGTACCGCCGTGTGTGGATGAGGTGTTGGCTCCCGAGGGCTTGGCGCGTCTGTTACAGGAGTCGGATTTTGTCATCGTCGCCGCCCCGCTCACGCCGCAGACGACCGGCCTGATCGGCGAGCAGGAACTGCGGCTGATGAAGCCGACCGCCCATATCATCAATGTCGGGCGCGGCCCGATTATTCAGGAGTCGGTCCTGGTCCGTGCGTTGAAAGAAGGCTGGATTGCCGGGGCCGGCCTGGATGTGACCGACCCCGAGCCGCCGCAGGCCGACAGCGAGCTGTTCGGGCTGCCGAATGTGATCCTGACCCCGCACTACTCGGGTTTACGCTCCGAGTACTGGAAGCACGCGACCGAAGTCTTCAGACCCAATCTGGCCAAGTTCCTGCGGGGTGAGGCGCTCGACAATGTGGTCGATAAACACGGCGGCTACTGAGGCTCGGGTCTCCCCTTACTGCACGAAGGCATCCCGGCCTCGGGCGTAGGCAAAGATATTCTGGGCCGAGTTGCGGTTGACCATCTCGCGGCCGTACATCGGGTGATGCAGGCTGCGGACCTCGTGTTCGAGTTCGCATAGCAGCTTGCCGGTCTTGGGGTTCACAATGGCCTGAAACCGGTATTGATAGTCGTTGGACTCTTCGGTGATCAGCTTGTGGCGCTTGAGGAAGGCGTGGGGGCTCGAAAAGTCGGCCACATAGACGGCGATGTGGTGGCCGTCATACT
>WTHE01000357.1 GCA_011523315.1 Candidatus Binatota bacterium | reverse complement strand
TACACATGTTGTTACTCAGCCCTGAGCGGCCGGTGTTGTTGTACATCATCAGCCACTGGCCGGTCAGGAAGGAGGTCTGGACGCCGAACTGCCCGGGCAGGTGGCGGGTCCAACCCATGCCGGGGTAGCTCATCAGCGACTGGATTAGGTCAAACCCAGCCATGCTGCGCCACACGCCAGCGCTGTTCAGAATCCGGCCCCGGCGCCGAGCGCGGGAATTCGCGTCTATTGGTTTATCCTGATGTGAGGTAAACGTTCTTTTGTTCAGGCCTTCTTTGGTGCTGTAGCTCTGCTCAAAGCGGAACACCGCACCGGTGTAGTCGAAGTCGTTGTAGGTCAGGGTGAAGCCGATGACGTGCGAGTAGCGTCGCTGGTGGCTGAACCCGTTGGTGCAGTAGGTGTAATTCCGCCGGATGGCGTGAGCCTGCTTGGCCTCGTCGGTCGGCAGACCGTTCTCGTCGACGTGGCGCTCGCCCCAGTCGTAACCCAACAGGTCGGTGCCGTGCAGGCCACCAAAGAAGCCGCCGTTGGTCCGGCCGTTGCCCCCCACATGCTGCTTACCGCTGGGCGACAGACAGCGCAGCAAACCCTCGCGGAAAGAGCCGGCGGGCTCAATTGCTGTCCCGTCGATCAGCCCGTCGCCATCCAGATCGTCCCCATACTGACTGAAATCGCCGACGGTGTTAGCGTTGGCAAAGGTGAAAGGGACGAACAGCCAGTTTAAGGAGAAGTCGAGGTTGAACCAAGTGCTGCCGATAATACGGGCGCCGCCCGCGTGCCAGTGCCCCCGGCTGTGGTGGTGCGAGTTGCCCTTGGGCAGGTTGACGATGATGCTCGTCCGGTCGCCCGGGACATCGGCCGCACAGCGGGCACCCGTCTCACACAGGAAGTCGGCCGAGTCGGTGCGGGCGTTGTTGCCGGTGATCTGCAGCGACCACGGGTGGTCGGAGCGCCGGCTGCCAAGCCAGGCCGGTCGGTAGGGCAGCATGCGGATCGTGCCGTCCGAGCCGACCTGTCCGCAGTCGTGCATGGACCAGTCGTAGTACACCCCGTCCTTTTCGCAGCCGCGCATCTGAAACTGGTTGCGCCAGCCGTCTTCGAGCACCAGGTCTCTCGAGCCATACCGGAACTTGGGCGTGTAGAATGCCTCGACTCCCAAGCCCGAAATCCAGGTGCCGACATTACCGATGTCGTACAGGGCCTTGACGGCCAGACTCGGGCTGCGAAATTCGTCGAACTTCTCACCCACGCCAAAGTTCTGGTCAATCCGGAGAGGGTTGACGATATCAATCGAGCGGAACAGGTCGGACTCGCCCCACACAATCTGCTGGTAGCCCCAGCGGGTGAACAGCTTGCCAAACCCGAATTCGCCGTGGTCAATATCGACGTACAGGTCCCGAAAGCCGTTCTCGGGCACCAGCCAGTTCGAGGTATGCTCTTCGTCGTACAGGTTTTTGTAGTGATCGCGGATGACGTAGACCGGGTCGACCCGGGACCGCCAGCGGGCGCTCAACGAGGCGCTGTCCACCATGGGCACGGGGATCTCGAATTTCCCGAACCATTTGCCGCGGCGATAAAAGTTGTCGTAAGTCAGCCAGATGAAGCCCTCATTCCGCCACTGCACCCAGTCGAAATGCTCGCTGCCGTCGGTCTGAAAACTGTGGCGCATGCGGTACCAGGTCTGGAGTTCGATGTCCGGTGCCAGGCGGACTGAAGCCCAGGCGTCCGTGCCCCAGGTCAACAGCCCAAGTGCGCCGACCAGCGCGCCCAGGACGAGTCGTCGTCCTAGTGTTTTTGCTCTCCTCATTACGATGTGCCCTCCTTGCTCAGGTTTTGTGAGCAAAAATCCTTTTTTTCCCATCCTCTTCACTTCCTCAGCCTCCAGTGCGCAGAAAAATATTCCTCCTGTGGATTATGAACCGGATTATGGACCTCCTTTCTCAGGTGTATGCATTCAGCAGGAAAAATACGCTTGCCCTTCCGTTCGCTGGTGTGGCTCGGTTGTCCCCTGCCTGTCAAGAGATGCCCTCTCTTGTTCTGCGCTCTGGGCCTTATACCCAAAAGCGCCTGTTTGTGCAAGTTTGTTTACAATTTTATGACAGCGTCAAAAAAGTGGAGCAAATACAGTCACATACGTCATCCGAAATGGATGCGGGAGGAAAGCCGGGCTTGGGTAGGAGCGCGGGTGCAGGGGCCACCCGCGCTTTTGTGACGGCGCCCGGTCTTCGACCGGGAACGCCGGAGTGAGGGGAAGGCGGGGCGACGCAGGCGTCGCCTCGCCTAGGGCTAGATGAGATAGTAGGTCGCCTCAAACCAGACCATGTCACGGTGGCTGAAGTAGTTGAGCAGCGTCCACGAGTGGCTGTTCGAGCTACCCAAGAACCAGGCCGTGCCAAACGAAATGTCGAACGGCATGCTTTTCAGCTCACGCCACCACCACTGCGAGAACAGCAGCACATGCGAACCTCTCGGCTCCCAGGCCACCGCGTTGCGGCCTTCCAGCTTGCCCCGGAAGTAGCCGTTGCCGGCAAAGGCCAGGGTGAACAGGTGGTTCCAGCGCTTGGTGCCACAGCCGCGCACCGCGTCGCGCTTGGGCGCCAGCGGATCGTCCGGGTTGGCCGGGTCGTACTTGCCGTCGCCCTGGGTCCTCTTCGCGGGGTCCGGTTCGGCAATGGCTGCCGGCAGGCCCTGGGAGAAGTTCCAGTTACACATGTTGTTGGTCATCCCCGAGCGGCCGGTGTTCTGGTACAGCATCAACCACTGGCCAGTCAGGAAGGAGGTCTGGACGCCGAACTGGCCGGGCAGATGGCGGGTCCAGCCCATGCCGGGATAGCTCATCAGCGACTGGATCAGGTCAAAACCAGCCATGCTGCGCCACACGCCAGCACTGTTCAGAATCCGGCCCCGGCGCCGAGCGCGATCATTCGTCATCGGTTGCTGATGGGAGGTGAACGTTCGTTTGTTCAGGGCTTCCTTGGTGCTGTAGCTCTGCTCAAAGCGGAACACCGCCCCGGTGTAGTCGAAGTCATTATAGGTCAGGGTGAAGCCGATCACATTCGAGTAGCGCCGTTGGTGGCTGAAGCCGTTGGTGCAGAAGGTGTAGTTCTGCCGGATGGCGTGGGCCTGTTTGGCCTCGTCGGTTGGGGCGCCGTTCTCGTCGAGGTGGCGCTCGCCCCAGTTGTAGCCAGACAGGTCGGTCCCGTGCAGTGTGCCAAAGAAGTTGCCGCTGGTCCGGCCGTTGGCTGCGACCTGTTCTTTACCGCTGGGCGACAGACAGCGCAGCAAACCCTCGCGGAAAGAGCCGGCGGGCT
>WTHE01000361.1 GCA_011523315.1 Candidatus Binatota bacterium | reverse complement strand
TCTAGTGCCTCAGCTATTCAACGATATCCTGGCCCGCCTGCCGGATCTGCCCCAGGTTCGCGCCATCTCCCGCGCCGCCCGAGCCCTGGACCGGCGCCAGGACGTGCATGCCGTGTGGCTGGGCGGCAGCTTTGCCCGGGGTGAGGCCGACCGCTTCAGTGATGTGGATATGCGGATTGCGGTCAGTCGGGATGATCTCAACGCCTGGCAGGAGCCCGACTGGCCCGAGCTGTTCGGCGAAGCCGCAGTCGGCCGTCAGCTGCTGCGATTCGCCGAGACATCTTTTCTGCATCATCTGATTCTCAGCGGGGGGACGATCATTGATTTCTTTATCCAATCCGTAGACCATCCCCTGTCCAGGGACGCCCAACTCATCATCAGCTGTGACGGTCCGGCGCCGGCCGAGCGTATCCGCGCGGCAGATCCGCCCGCACCAACAGACCTGCCGGCAGCCGACCCGCAGCGCCTCAGAGCCGCCATTGAAGAATTCTGGATCACCTCTCACAAGCACGCCAAAGTCCTGTACCGCAAGCTTGACGTGATGGCCCTGATCGGCGTCGAGCGTGAGAGAGCGCTGCTGATGCGCCTGTGGTACGCCTGGCTGACCGGCAAGGACCTGGGCGGCCAGCGTCCAACGATCCATCTGTTCAGCCAGGTCTCCCGCAGCCTGCAAGCCCAGCTCGGTCCCAAAGCCCTGTCCGTGCTTGGCGCTCCCCTGGCCACCCGTCGGGATATTCTGGGCTGGATTCGTCTGGTCCGGGACGAAGTCGGCAGCGTCGGCAGAAGCCTGGCGGCCGGCCACGGCTTTGCTTATCCCCAGGAATTGGAGCAGACTGTGCGGCGCTGCTGGGCAGCGGACGAGCCGCTGCTCGACGGTGCGGATGAAACACCCTAGCCCATTCACAAGGAGGACCCCATGGCAAAGCTCAGACATATTGCGATTGCGACCCAGAATGCGGAGGAGACGGCCAAGTTTTATGTTGAGGTGTTTGGCATGACCCAGCTGTCCAGCATCGAGACGCCCATCGTATCGGGCGCGTTCCTGACCGACGGGACGATCAATCTGGCGATTCTCGATTTCAAAAACGATCAGGTCGCCGGCGCCGAGCGGGGCAAAGGCTGGAGCGGCATCCACCATATCGGCTTTGAGGTTGAAAACCTGGAAGACATCGCTCAGAAGCTGGCCGCGGCCGGGGGTAGCCCCCGTGAGGACATCAACCAGGCGCTGGGCATGGGCCTGGGCAGCGGCCGCCACGGTAACGCCGAAGTCAGGTATAGCGGGCCGGACGGCGTGATGTTCGACGTATCACAAACCGGCTGGGTCGGCACCGACCGCCGCTCACGCAAATCCTGAGCGTAGCCGGCGACAAAGGGAGAAGTACACATGGACAGAACGCAGATTGGCGTGGTCAAAGACTTATTTCGCTATCCGGTAAAATCCATGCTGGGGGAACGACTCGGCGAGCTTGACATCAGCCCCACGGGTGTGGTCGGAGACCGCGCCTACGCCCTGCGGGAAGCCAACGGGCGGGTGATGACGGCCAAGAAGTGGGCCCGCCTGTTCGAGTTCTCGGCCCGCTATGACAGCCCACCCACGGCAGAGCAACTGGCCCCGCTCAGCATCAGCCTGCCGGACGGCCGGCACGTGCAGGCTCAGGCCGCCGACGCCTCGGCTGTGCTGTCCGACGCGCTGGGCCGTCAGGTCGTGCTCGAACGCGCCCAGAGCGAGCAGCGCAACAAGGCCGAAATCGATCCAACGACCGTTTTTGGCGACCTGACGGTTGAGCAGGCGGCTCCGGACTTGGGCACCACGGCCCTACCCGACTTTTTTCCCCTGCCGCCCGGCACCTTCTTTGACTCGGCCAGCATCCACGTTCTGGCCAGCAGCAGCCTGGCCCATGTGGAGCGGCTGATCGGTGACGACGCCCAGCTCGACGCGCGGCGTTTCCGACCCAACATCCTGGTTGAGACCGACCCCGGTCAGGACGGCTTTGTCGAGGACGGCTGGCTTGAGGGCAGCCTGGAAGTCGGCGGGCAGGTCAGGATCGTCCAACTCCAGCCAGCCCTGCGGTGCGTGATGACGACCCACCAACAGGCCGACCTCAAGCGGGATATGCGGATTCTGCGCACGGTCGCCCAGCAGCATCGCAACAAGCTCGGGGTGTTTGCCGCCATTGAGACGCCCGGCACGGTCCGGGTCGGCGATCCCGTCTTCCTGGTCACATGAGGGTCCGGCGCATGACAACACACAGCACCCAAGCCGAACAGCTACGGCAGGCCAAAATCGACCTGGCCGCAGCCCTACGCTGGGCAGACCGGCTGGGACTGAGCGAGGGCATCTGCAATCATTTCAGTCTGGCCGTGCCCGGGACCACCGACCGCTTTCTGCTCAACCCCCAGGGTCTGCACTGGTCCGAGCTGCGGGTCAGCGACCTGCTCGTTGTTGATGCGGCCGGCCGGATTGTCGAAGGCCACCGGCAGACCGAACCGACCGCCTTTTTCATCCACTCCCGCATCCACCTCAGCCACCCGTCGGCCACCTGTGTGCTGCACACCCACATGCCCTACGCTGCGGCGCTGTGCGCGCTCGACGGCGGTCGCCTGGAGTGGGTCAGCCAGCAGTCGCTACGCTTTTATCAGCGGGTGGCCTACGAGCACGAGTATAACGGCCTGGCCCTGGACGAAGCCGAGGGACAGCGGATCAGCGCCAAGCTGGTGAACAACAAAGTCGTCTTTCTGGCCAACCACGGGGTGATCGTCACCGGCCCGGACGTGGCGACCGCGTTTGACGATCTGTACTACCTGGAGCGGGCGTGCATGATTCAGGTCCTGGCCCAGTCAACCGGGGGAGCGCTCAAACGCATTGCCGACGAGGTCTGCCTGCGCACCCGTCGGCAGTTCGAGACCGAGCGCCGACAGGCCCACTCGCATCTGGAAGCGGTCGTCCGCATCCTGACCCGCGAGACGCCCGAATTTCTGGAATGATGCCTGCCCTCAGCTTTGGGACGACCCTGGGATCGTTTGGCGCCGGGCTGGTGTCCGGGCCGGTCCTGTGTGACTGGGCCGAAGAAATCGAGCAGTTGGGCTTTGATGTCCTGCTCTACCGCGACCATGTGTTGTGGCACAGCCCGGTGCTCGACCCGTTTACTGCTCTGGGTGCCTTTGCCGCCCGCACCACACGCATCCGGCTCGGCACCGGCGTGCTGCTGCTGCCGCTGCGCAACCCGACCCTGGTGGCCAAGGCCATTGCCACACTCGACCATTTCTCGAACGGACGAGCCCTGCTGGGGGTTGGCCTGGGCGGAGAGTTTCAGCC
>WTHE01000165.1 GCA_011523315.1 Candidatus Binatota bacterium | reverse complement strand
GGGCCGGACACGGTATTGCCCCAGCCCCGTACCGGATTTTTGAGGCTCAGGGCGGCGCTTTCGCCCTGGTGGCGGCCTCGCAAGCCTGGTGGCAGCGGCTGGGCAAAATCCCCGAGCTGCGCGACATCTGTGCCGACCCGCGCTTTGCCTCGCGCGAATCCCGCAGCCTGCACGCCGACGCCCTCCACGCCCTGCTTGAGGAACGCTTTCGGGACAAGTCGGCGGCCGACTGGCTGGCCCGCTTTGCCGAGTACGATGTCCTGGCCGCACCGGTCCAGACCTATGCCGAGGTGTTCAGCGACCCCCAGGTTGTGCACAACGGGATGATTATCAGCCAGCAGCATCCTCGGGCCGGGTCGATTCGGACGCTGGGCATCCCGGTCAAGCTGAGCCGCACGCCGGGTCACCCCGGCGCGCCCGCGCCGCTGCTCGGCCAGCATACCGAGGCCGTGCTGGCCGGCCTGGGCTACAGCCCGGCCGAGGTCGAGCGTCTGCGTGCGGCCGGCGTGGTCGTCCAGGCAGAACAAGAGACCGATGGGGCCTAGTACCCCAAAATTTTGTGAGGAGGAAAACGCTATGGAACTCGGATTACAAGGCAAGGTCGCGCTTATTACCGGTGGCAGCGAAGGGATTGGCAAGGGAATCGCCGTGTGTCTCACCCGGGAAGGCGCCAAGGTCGCCATCTGTGCCCGGCGGCCGGACGTGCTCGAACAGGCCGCGGCCGACGTGCGGACGCAGACCGGCGGCGAAGTCTTGGCCATCCCGGCCGATGTCACCAAGGGTGAAGACATTGACGCGTTCGTGGCCCAGGCGGCCGCGCATTACGGGCGGGTCGATATTCTGGTCAACAACGCCGGTCGCTCGGCGGCCAAGAAGTTTGAGGATATCAGCGAGGACGAGTGGACCGAGGACATCGACCTGAAGTTCACCGCTGCGGTGCGCTGTACCCGCGCCGTGCTGCCGCATCTGCGCAAGGTCGGCGGCGGGCGGATCATCAACGTCACCCACCCGGGCGGCAAGGCGCCGGGTGCGCGGTCTTTGCCGACCTCGGTCAGCCGGGCGGCCGGGATTGCCCTGACCAAAGCCCTGTCGCTGGACTATGCCGGGGAGAATATCCTGGTCAACACGGTGTGTCTGACCAATATCGTCAGCGCCCAGACTGAGCGCTATTGGCAGCGGATGGGGTCCACGGGTACGCTCGACGAGTTCAAGGACAAAATGGCCCAGAACGTGCCGCTCAAGCGCCTCGGTCAGCCGGAAGAGGTGGGCGCGCTGGTCGCCTTCCTGGTCTCGGATCAGGCCGCTTTCATCACCGGCACGGCGATCAACATCGACGGCGGCGTCTCGGCGGTGGTGTAGGGGCAGAAGGGCTTGGCGATTGATATACCCCGGATAAGCGGACTTGTAGAGACACAAAGTTCTTTGTAGTACTATCCGAATTATGGGTAGGGTTCTCGTCACCTGGATCGGGCATACGGACCTCCGTGCTCCCAAAGAGGAAAAGGAGCTTGGAGTTGGTCCGGTCGCCCAGGCCCTGATGGCACACAAGTTCGACCGGACATTTTTGATCACCGACCACCAGGACGAAGTCGTCCGCCTCTACCGACGCTGGCTTGAGAAGCGCTCCGGAGTGACCAATCTGCACGTGCTGCGCGAGAAACTGAGCGGACCGACCGACTTTGGTGAGATCTACGTCGCTGCGGTCCGCGCCTGCGAGCAGGCTTTGGCCGACGGTCCCAGGGACACTTCGCTGACGTTTCACCTGAGCCCTGGAACGCCAGCCATGGCAGCGGTATGGATCATCCTTGCAAAGACCCGCTTTCCAGCGGAACTGATCGAGTCGTCGAGGCAGCACGGCGTCCGCACGGCATCCGTACCGTTCGATATCTCGGCGGACTTCCTCCCCGATTTGCTTCGTCGTCCCGATGAGGAACTCGAACGCCTGAGCGCGGGCCTATCCCCGGAGGCACCGGAGTTCGAGGCAATCATACATCGTGGCCGGGCCATGCGGCGCGTAATTCTCAGAGCCCGTCGTGTTGCCCCACGTTCTGTCCCGGTCCTGATCGAAGGGGAGACCGGCACCGGCAAGGAACTCCTCGCCCGCGCCATTCATCGCACCAGCCCGCGCCGGGACAAACCCTTCGTAGCCGTAAACTGTGGTGCGATTCCTCCCGAATTGGTCGAGTCTGAACTCTTCGGACACGAAAAGGGCGCCTTTACGGGGGCGACGGCGCGCCGCAAAGGCCACTTCGTAGAGGCAGAAGGCGGCTCACTCTTCCTCGACGAGGTGGGTGAGCTTCCCAAGCCTGCGCAGGTAAAACTGCTGCGTACGCTCCAGGAAGGTGAGGTGCTACCGGTTGGAAGCTCTCGGAGCCGGAGGGTGGACGTGCGGATGATAGCCGCCACCAACCGGTCGCTTTTGTCAGAGGTAGCCGTGGGCGCTTTTCGCGAAGACCTCTTCCACCGTGTTGCAGTTGCGGTGTTACGACTGCCTCCGCTCCGAGACCGACGTGAGGATCTTCCCATTTTGATTGACCATGTCCTGGCTCTCGTGAACCGGGAAGGCCGAGAGCAACCCGGCTATGTGGAGAAAAAGCTTTCTGCCGGAGCAAGAAATCTTCTTCTCGCCCACCCCTGGCCTGGGAATATCCGCGAACTTCAGAACACGCTGAGCCGAGCGGCCATTTGGACACCCGACGCCGTACTCAAGGCCGAGGACATCCGCGATGCGCTTCTGCCCGTAACCGCACAAGCCGAAGATGGCGCGGTGCTCGGAAAGCCTCTGGGCGAAGGTCTCGATCTCCCGGAAATCCTGGCCGATGTGGCTCGCCATTACCTCCGGAGGGCCGTTGACGAGGCGCAGGGAAACAAAACCCAGGCAGCCCAGCTCGTCGGCCTTCCAAGCTACCAGACCTTTACCAACTGGACGAAGCGCTACGGGGTGCGCGTATGATGGCATGTCGTTTGCACTCTCCTATTTCTCCATGGGTGAGGAGGATTCGATGAGCCGGTATGAGAGCGAGGCGGACGCTCGCATCGTGATCGACGAGCTGCTGCGACAGGCCGGCTGGAACCCGGCGGACAAGTCCATGGTCAGGACCGAGGTCCATGTGTCGGAGTCTTTTCGCGTTAGCGAGCGGACCGAACACTACTACGCTCGGCCCACGGGTGTTCCCGCTTCTGGAGCTGATCCCGCAACTGACGTCGCTCCGACACGTGGAAGGGCCGACTATGTCCTCTACGACCGACGTGGCCGCCCGCTG
Source organism: Candidatus Binatota bacterium (assembly GCA_011523315.1). Lineage (GTDB taxonomy): Bacteria > Desulfobacterota > Binatia > Bin18 > Bin18 > JAAXHF01. The sequence continues at coordinate 12,416 of WTHE01000165.1, read as the reverse complement.
TCCGTAATCGAGGCCAAGAAAAACGCTATTAACCCCTACGTCGCCAAGCAGCAGGCGCTACCCTACGCGGAGGCACTCGGCGCCCCTTTTATCTTCCTCACCAATGGCGAGTTGACCTACTTGTGGGACTATCAGAACGACGACGCTCGTCCGATCGCCGGCTTTTTCTCGCAGCGGGACCTTGAGCGCCTAGCGGAGATGCGGACGGAGCGGAAGCCGCTCGCTACGGTCGAGATCTCGGGCTACTACGTGCGCCAGGGCGAGACGCGTACCGTGCGGCCCTACCAGGCTGAGGCGATGCAGGCACTCGACCACGCGCTTGAGTTGGGCAAGCGGCGTTTTTTACTTGAACTGCCGACCGGCACGGGCAAGACCGATCTCATCTGCCTCTACCTGAAGCGTCTGTTCGAGGCCGGCTGGACCGAACGGGTACTCGTGCTCGTCGACCGCGAGCAACTCGCCAAGCAGGCGCTGGAAGCCATTCAGGACGTTCTGTCGGCCTACTCAAGCTATTGGCTGCGACCCGGCATGGCACGCCAGGAGCAGCAGATCACGGTGGCCTTGCTTCAGACCATGATCGGCCGGGTCAATGAGTACACCCCCGGATACTTCGACATCGTTATCACCGACGAGTGTCACCGTTCCATCTATGAAGCATGGCAAGCTGCGCTCACCCACTTCGACGCCCTTCATATCGGTCTCACAGCCACACCCGCCGGCTACATCGAGCGCAACACCTACGAATTCTACCAGTGCGAGACAGACAAACCCGATTTCAGCTATTCGATCCATGACGCCTTCCGCGACGGCTATCTCGTGCCTTACCGTTTTGCGACGGGCATCACCGAGATTCTGGCTGAGGGTGCCGAGGTTGACGGCGAGCACTACGATCCCGTCGCCTTTGAGAAAAAGTGGACCAATGAGAGTTCAAACCGACTCATGATGGAGGAGTTCGACCGGCTTGCCTGGAAGAGCTATGCGGAGCTGGCACCCGGCCAGAAGCCGGGCCCAGGCAAGGCGATCATCTTCGCCATCACCAAGCACCACGCGGCCCGCCTCGCGCACCATCTGAATGCGCTTCACCCCGAACACCAGGGTCGATACGCGGAGGTCATCACCTCCGATGTGGCTGATGCGGATGCCCTGATTCGGAAATTCAAGACCGAGACCTATCCCATGGTTGCGGTGAGCGTCGGAATGCTCGATACCGGCTTCGACTGCCGTGAGGTGCTTCACTTGGTGCTCTGCCGGCGGGTACGAAGTCCCATCCTCTACCAACAGATGCGGGGCCGTGGGACGCGCACCGCGCCACATATCGAGAAGCAGAAGTTCGTCATCTATGACTTCTTCCGGAACCACCAGTATTTCAACGACAGCGATACAGACGTGTTCACTGGTATGGGAGGTGGGCGGACGGCAGGCGGCGCCACGACGCCGTCCAAGCCGCCGGGTGAATTCGTTGAGCTCGGTCTCGAAGACGAATGGCTCGAAGCGGTGACCTACATTGAGATCGGTCCCGAGGGCGAGCGTATCGACAAGGACGAGTACGTCACCCACTGGGAGGAAACGATCCGCGCCCAGGCGGCCGACGATTCACTCCTCCAGAAGGTGCGCGACGACGAGCCACTCAAACCGGGTGAGGAAGAAGAGCTTGCATGTCGTCTCAACCAACCCGCTCACTACTTCAACGAGGACAACCTGCGTCGCGCCTACCGCAGTCCGGTCGGTAACCTTATTGACTTCATCCGCGTTGCACTCGGGCGCCTCAAGATCAAGAGTCGAGAGGAGAAGCTTGAGGAGGCCTTCCGGGCTTGGCTCGTCTCGCGCTCGCTCACCCCGCAGCAGGCCGAGTACCTCTGTCTGCTCAAGAACCGCGGCATCGCCACCGGCCGCGTGAGCCTAGAGGATCTCTTCGAGCCACCGCTCTCGATCCTCGATGCCGCCGGTAAGGGAATCGAGCTTTTCGGTGAGGAGGGACTCAGACAGGCGGTTGAACGTCTTAACGAAGCCGTCTTCAGAGCTGCGAGCTGACGAGAAACACGATGGACCAGAGCCTGCGCCGCAAGCTTGATCAGATCACAAACATCCTGTGGGCCGGGGGCGTTACAAACCCCGTCACCTACATCGAACAAATCTCCTATCTCATCTACCTGAAGCTGTTGGATGAGGAGGAGGCGGATCGTGAGATCAGAGACCGCCTGGGCGCCGGCCGTGGTACGCGCCTATTCCCGGGCCAAGCCGAGCGCTTCCGCTGGTCCAAATGGCGGTTCAAGAGTGGCGAGGGGTTGCGTGACTTCGTCCGTGACGAGGTCTTTCGATACATGGCCTCGTTGGTCAAGGATGAACCACAGGTGGCCGAGTACTTTCGCGATGCCGTACTGGAGATCGTCGATCCGAACGTGCTGAAACAGGTCATAGACGAGCTTGACGCGATCGACTTCCGCAAGCTTGGTCCCGACATCAAGGGCGACATTTTCGAGTATCTCCTCACCCATCTCGGGCAGTCTGCGCTGAACGGCCAGTTCCGCACTCCGCGTCAGATTCGCGCCTTTATGATCGAAATGGTCGATCCCGACCTGGGCGATACCGTCTACGACCCCGCCTGCGGCACAGCCGGCTTCCTCATTGACGCTGTGGATCACATCCTTGCCCGTTACAGCGAAGCCCCCCAGCAGTTGCCGATCTACGGAGAGGACTGGCTCGAACAACGCGGCCGGACGCTCGCGGAGGCGAAGGCGGAGATTCCAAACCTCCAGCTCTACAAGAAGGGTCCTGGCGAGAAGATCCCCGACTGGGGCCGGCTCGAAGCCTCGATCTACGGCACCGACGTATCGCGCCAGATGATGCGTATCTCCATGATGAACTTGGTCCTCCACGGCATCCGTCACGCGCGTCTCAAGCGTGGCAACGTCCTGTCCGAGATGAGCGGGCTCACCGAGGAAGACCTGAACCGGCGCTATGCGGTCATCCTCTCCAACCCGCCCTTCGCCGGCCAAATCCCCAGGGAGTCGATCCGTCAGGACCTGCCCTCGAAGTCCAAGAAGAGTGAACTCCTGTTCCTGGCCCTGATGCTGCGCTCGCTCGCGCCGGGCGGGCGCTGCGCCGTGGTCGTGCCAGAGGGCGCGCTCTTCGGCTCGACGGGAGCGCACAAGGACCTGCGCGAGAAGCTGCTCCGAGGGTATGAGCTTCAGGCTGTGGTCTCGCTGCCGGCCGGCGTGTTCAAACCCTACGCTGGCGTGAAGACATCCGTCCTCGTCTTCCGCCGCCCCGTGACGGAACCGGGGGAGGGCGAGGCTGCAACGAAACACGTGTGGTTCTACGAAATCCGTAACGACGGTTATGATCCCGACAAGATCCAAGGGGGCGGCCGCCCTGAGACCCCGGAGCAAAACGACATTCCGGGCCTGCTCACGGCGTGGGCTGAGTACAAGGCGTCGCGCTTCCAGGAACCGCCGGGTGCTGAGGCCGGTGCCGTGCTCGAACCGGGCAGCGACGAACCCCGCTGCTGGTGGGCGAGCTTTGAGACCATCGCCGAGAACGACTACAACCTTGCCGCTTCGCGCTACAAACCGCGTGTTGCCGAAGAGGTCCCCGACGAAGATCCGGCTGAACTGATCCGCGAGGTGTTGATGATAGAACGCGAAATCACAGTGGGCTTGGAGAAACTGCTGAGCGAGATAGAGCAATGATCCGAGCCACCGACACACTCATCGACCTGATAGAAGCCCCGCTCGAACACGTCCGACAGCAGTTGGCAGAAGCGGAGGGGATATGATGGAGTGGCCGCGTTACCCGCTTCGAGAGGTGGCTCCTGCCACTCCGAGTCGAAACTCACTTGATCCCGATGATACCGTGTGGCATCTCGGCCTCGACCAGATTGAAAGCCACACTGGCGTTGTTCTCAGCAAGTATCGAGCGCCAGTCTCAGCGGCGGGGAACTCCACCGTGCACTTTGACCAAAGTCATGTTCTCTACTCCAAGCTTCGGCCCTATCTGAACAAGGTTGTGGTTCCAGACGAGCCGGGTGTCGCAACCACTGAGTTGATACCGCTTCAACCCCGTCTGAGTCTGGTTTGCCGGGAGTTTCTTGCTTATTACCTGCGATCACCCGTGTTTCTCTCGTATGCCTCGCAATATGTAACGGGTGCAAAAATGCCCCGAGTCATCCTTGACAGATTCTGGACACATGAAATTCCCCTCCCATCCCTGTCAGAGCAACGCCGCATCGTCGAAATTCTGGACCAAGCCGACCGCCTTCGCCGCCTCCGAACCGAAGCTGACGCTAAAACCGACCGCCTCCTTTCTGCCCTTTTCGTCAAGATGTTCGGCGATCCATCCACGAATCCGACGGGGTGGCCAGTTAAGCGCTTTGACAAAATATGTGAGTCGCGGCTGGGTAAGATGCTCGATCAGAAACAACAGACAGGCCGTCATGCGCGTCCTTATCTCCGAAACGCGAATGTCTACTGGGATCGGCTCGATCTACAGGAAGTTCTTGAGATGGATTTCGATGAGTCAGATCGTGAGGAGTTCAGGCTCAGAAAAGGGGAGGTGCTTATTTGCGAAGGCGGTGAGGTCGGACGTTCCGCCATCTGGAACGATGAGTTACCGGAGTGTTACTTTCAAAAGGCGCTCCATAGGGTACGCCCTTACTCAGGCATCGCGACAGCTGAGTTTATCGTTTACCTGTTGTGGGGACTGGCTCAGCGTGGAGCTTTGCAAGACACCGTCTCTAAAGTGACATTCTCACATTTGACAGGCGTCAAGTTGAAGGCCCTTCGAATTCCGGCGCCGCCTTTCGCACTTCAAGAGAAGTTCGCCATGCAGGTCCGAGCGACAAAGAGAGCCCTGAGTCAAACCGATTTGGCCCGAAACAGAATCAGTTCCCTGTTCGACGGCCTTTTACACCGTGCCTTCTCCGCAGAACTCACCGCTTCCTGGCGTAAGGCGCACATGAAAGAGCTTGTCCAGGAGATGGAGCAGCAGGCCAGGCTCCTAGCGTGACCGAGTAGAGTTTTTGTGATGGCTTTGACCGCTCTCCGTATCGCAAACTTCAAGGCTTTTGCCGCCAGCCAGCGAGTACCGCTGCGCCCGATTACTCTGATCTACGGCGCCAATAGCGCCGGGAAGTCGAGCGTACTCCACGCACTGGCGCTCGCGCATCACGCCATCGAAACCGGAGACCTTGATACACAGCGGACTCAGATTGGCGGGGAAGCCATCGATCTCGGAGGATTTCGCCAGTACGTACACCGGCGTGAGCGAGAGCGACAGGTCGAGCTCGGATTTGAGCTCGATCCACGGCAGCTCTCCGGGCGTGCGGCGGAGCTTCTCCGCTCGGCGCACCGGATCGTGGTGGAGACGGCAATCGGGGAGGGGATGACAAGCGCTCAGCTATCGCTCTTCGGGGACCGGGTTCGCGAGATCGACCGCGAAGGCGCTGTACGGATGGAGCGCTTTGCGCTGGAAGTGGATGGCGTTCCGCTGCTATCCATGAGCGCTCGGGCGGGCGGTATTCTGCGCCTGGATCGGCTCGACCACAGCCATCCAGTCTTCCGCGAACTCTTCCGAGGGATTCTGATGCTGGCGACAACCACCCCAGAGATCCGTGAGGAGGACTTCGTCGCCCTCGGCGAAGTCCTCGACGCACTGGTCCCCGACATCACGGCCAAGAGCCGCGGCCTCTTCCCTCGGATCGAAGAGGAGTCCGAAACCGGCGAAGTGGAGGGGCAAACCTTCGTGGCGGTGAGTCGTGGACACCGTCAGGAGGATCTCGGGCGTGCGGCTCGGCTCTTTTTGCCCAAGGCGTTGCGCGATCTGGTGGGGGGACTCGGCATGGCGCTCGAAGAAGAGATACGGCGCCTTCGATACCTTGGGCCGCTGCGGTCCTACCCGCCCAGGCATTTGGCCTTCTCCCAGCATCACGATCCGAACTGGTTCGCCGGCGGCGGTTATGCCTGGGACGTAGTGCGAACCCACGAGGATGTCCGACGGCGCGTAAACGAGTGGCTCGGTGATGCGAACCGTCTGAAGACACCGTACGAGCTTGTCGTGCGCGATCTCTTGCCAACGGCGGCCGTGTCCAGGGAGCTTCCGGCCAAGCTCCACAAGGCGTTACATGATGTCGCGGCCTCACTTCTCGGAAGACTGCAAGACGACGAGCACCAGGAACTGGCGACGCTGGCCGCTCAGGTTGTTGAGCAAATCGCCGAGCTCGATCCCGACGATCAGGACGACCTGGTACCCGAGATTGAGGAACTCGTTGCCGCGGTGAGCGATGAAGAGGCGCTCTCCGAGCGCTGGGCTGACGAGATGATTGAGGCACGGTCTGAGGCGCTTCAAGACCTCATTCTCATCGACAAGCGCACCGGCACCCCCGTCAGTCACCGTGATGTCGGCATAGGTGTGAGCCAAGTGCTCCCGGTTCTGGTCTCGGCCTATGCGTCCAAGGACGAACTTCTGGCCATCGAGCAGCCCGAGATTCACCTTCACCCGGCGCTTCAGACCGAGTTGGGGGACGTTCTCATTGAGTCCGCTCTGGCCGATGGTGGCAATACCTTCCTCGTTGAGACCCACAGCGAGCACCTCATCTTGCGAATCTTGCGCCGCATACGGGAAACCACCGATGGCGAGCTTCCAGAGGGCGTTCCGGCCGTCCGGCCGGAGCAGGTCGCCGTCCTCTACGTTGAGCCCGGACGCGACGGCACGGAAGTGCTCCATATCCCAATAACGCCCGATGGCGAGTTTGAGCGCATGTGGCCTAACGGCTTCTTCGCTGAGCGTGCGGAGGAACTCTTCTAAGGATGATCTACGAGTACGCCTTGGAACCTGAACTGGTAGCGACTTGGACCGACAGGCGCGATTATCGCTATTTCATGCGGAGCTTCGGACTTGGTCAGGGAAGGGTCGTCTCGCGCTATCCAAAGCGTTGGAAACGTCTCGTGTGGAACGCCTTTGCCGACACCGATGACTTTGCTCGAAAGCGTCTCGAAGAGCTGCTGAATCGCCTATCCGAGAGAATGGCTCAGCGGAGTAATATCCACTGGGAGGCCGATTCAGCGAGTTGGCTTGAGAACGCCGAGCGAGAACACGAGAGGCGCCCTTTTCACGCTATTGTTGCCCGAACCAATCCGAAGAACCATGCTCACGTGCTGACGGAAAGCGGTATGGATGAGGACTCCGCTGCGCGCTGGGAAGTGAGCCGTGGCCGCTTGGTCGCGAGGAACGCGGAAGCGATGGCAGACGCTGTGGCTCCATTGCTCCGATGCAGCTCGGACGTAATCTTCGTCGATCCGAACTTCGGCCCCGAGCGTTCACGTTTCCGGCGCCCGTTCGAGGCATTTCTGGAGCGAATGGTTCGTCAGCGTCCAGGTGGTACACCGAAGCGCATCGAGGTGCACACGGCAGCTGAAGGGACAGGGACGGAGGAGTTCTTTCGAGGAGAGTGCGAGACGAGGCTTCGTCGATGTGTCCCGGAGGGAATGCGAGTTTTGATACGCAGACTGAACCAGAAACCGGGCGGCGAGAAACTCCATAATCGCTACATTCTTACCAACCTGGGCGGCGTCACCTTCGGAATCGGTCTCGACGATGGGGCAGACGGCGAGACTGACGACATCACGCTGATGGACCGCTCCCAGTACGAGCTTCGCTGGTCTCAATACAGCGAAGACCCACCAGCGGGCTTCGATCAGGATGGAACTCCTATCGAGGTGGTAGGAACGAGAAAGCTGGCCGCGCCGTCTTAGAGAGCTACATCACCGGCCAGGAGATTTTGGCAATCTCGGTCTCGGGAATCCACGTCTTGACGGTTTTCGCCGGTCGCTCTTTATCATTGACACGATTTTCGTGCTTCACTATTTCTGTGCCATGAAGAATATCACCATTACCCTGCCCGAGGAGGTCGCCCGCTGGCTGCGCGTCAAGGCTGCGGAGAACGAACGCAGCGTGTCCAAATGGCTGGCCGAGTTGCTTGAAGGGATGCAACGCCAGGAGGACGAGTACGAGGTCGCCATGAGGCGCGCTTTGGCGATCAAGCCCCGCAAGATGGAGTGGGTCGACGGGCGCAAGCCGACACGGGAGGAATTGTATGACCGCCCGAGTCTTCGTTGATACCAACGTCCTCGTCTACCGCTACGACACCAGACAGCCTGACAAGCAATCACGCGCTGACGACTGGTTCAGGTTCGCCTGGCGCTCGCGGACGGGACGGCTGAGCTTTCAGGTCCTGCAAGAACTCTACTCGACGCTCACGCGCAAGCTGAGGCCGGCTATGCCTGTCACGGACGCTCAACAGATCGTCCGCAGTCTCACCTCCTGGCAGCCGGTTTCGATTGACCTTGCCCTCCTGGAACGGGCTTGGCTCGTGCAGGGCCAGCATTTGGTATCGTGGTGGGACGCGCTCATTATCGCTGCGGCGCAGACCTGTGAATGCAAGGTGCTCCTGACCGAAGACCTGCAACACGGTCACGAGTTTGGCGCTGTTCGGGTGCTTAACCCGTTTGCATCACCAGACCGGTCGCCGGAAGAGGTATTGGCAGCCCTGGTGCCCTAAACGATTGTCCACACGTTGCGGGAAACGTGGCTGGAATCCGGTACACGCCGCCCGTGCCGCTCTGCGACAAGACTTACGGAAACAGCCGTCTCACCGCACACCGAAAACCGGGCAATACGTCCTCCCCGGTCAGTTCAGCGTCTTCGCCGAGCGCCCGCACGTCGTGCGCCGAGCGATAGACGTAGACCGTCCGCGTTGCGGGTTCGACGACCCACACCAGCCGCGTTCCGGCCGAGAAATACTCGCTGATTTTGGTTTGTACGGCGGTGAAGCGGTCCGAAGGAGAGGTGACCTCGACCGCCAAGTCCGGCGCAAACGGCCAGTAGGCTGTGGGAATGCCGGTCTCGGGAATGCGCGCCTTGGCAATAAAGGCGGCGTCCGGGGCGCGAACGATGTCGGGGTTGCGTTGCAGGATAAAGCCCGTTTCCGCGCTGCTGCAGATGCCCAGGTCGTGCGCCTCAACGTATTCGTCAAGTATACGACCGATACGGACCGTCAAAACGCCGTGTTCTCCACCAGTCGGGGCCATACGAATCAGCTCTCCTGCGACGAGTTCATACTTGTAGTCGTCGTTGGGCAGCTCGAACAGCTCTTCGGCGGTCATGAGGGCCTGCTGGGCTGGGACGGCCATGGCCTCCTCCTAATCCGCCACCCGCGCGGCTGGTGTCTGGCGTGGGCGGCGCACGCCGTGTTGTTCCAGCAGGGGGACGACCCGTTGGATGAAATCGGCCAGCTCTTCTTCCGTATGGCGGAAGGTCAAGCCAATCGCATCAACCCCCGCCTCGTGCAGACGGGCGATATCGTGGGCGACTTTTTCGGGCGGACCGATGAGTTTGCTGCTGCCGACGCCGAGCACCAGGCTCTTCAGCATGTCGTCAAGCGCCCTGCCTTCGCCCAGGACGGATTTTGTCGTCCCCAGGGTTTGGCCGCTGATGCCCTCCAGAAACTCCCTGGCGGCGTCATAGTCGCCCTGGGCCAGGATGTCCTCCATCTCCTGTTTGGCCGCAGCCTCGGTCTCCCGGCACATCGTCAGCGCATAGGTGACAATGCGCAGCCGGCGGCCGTAGGTGGCCGCCCGGGCCTGCACGTCGGCAATCTCCTCCTTGACCGCTTCGGGGGTGAGGGCGGCGGTGAAGAACCAGTCGCAATAACGGGCGGCAAACTCTCTGCCCGCAGCCGAGCTGCCGGCGTTGTACAGCAGGGGCGGCGACGCCGGCTTGGGGGCGCAGGTGCCCTGCCTGATGGTGTAGTACTCGCCCGCGTAATCAAACCAGTCCTCGGTCCAGAACTTGCCCAGCACCTCGACAAACTCGGCCGAGCGCCGGTAGCGGGCGTCGTGCTCGATCAGCGGAATATCGAGCATCCGAAAGTCGTTTTCGGCCCAGCCGCTGACAATGTTGAGGCGCCAGCGGCCGTGGCTGATCTGGTCCAGAGTCGCTCCGATGCGGGCCACCAGACCGGGATGGAAAAAGGCGGTGTGCACGGTTGAGACCAGCTGGAGCTGCTCGGTCGCCATGGCCAGGGCCGACGCCGTGGTGAACGAATCCAGCGAGGTGCCCCAGAAGCGTGACGGCCCAAAGCCCTTGCCGCCCCGCTGGGCCATGAAAAAGAGTTCCAGGCCGGCCCGGTCCAGCATCCGGGCCAGGCGCAGATTATAGTCGAAGGTCGGCTCGGTGCGCTGCTCGGCGTGCGACAGCAGAAACGCGCCCGGTTTTCCGGCCGGCGGCATACTGCCCACGGTCGGCGCGAACAGGCCGAGTTCGAGATGGCGCTCAGCCATGCGCCGGCCGCCTGTGTTGTGAGCGGTTCATGGCGCTGCCCCTAGCGTTCCGAGGGTTCCTTCACCTCTTTGGCAAACGTCTCCATATTCTGGATGACGCCATCGACATCGGCCTGAAACGAGCGCGGCATGAACATCATGCTGACGCCCGCGTCTTCGTACTTCCTGACATTCTCGACGGTCAGCGGGACCTTGTGGTTGACGTTGATGGTGATGGCGAAATCGTCAAAGCTTTTGCCCGCCCGGTCGCACAGCTCACGCAGCAGCGTTGCCTTGCGCGCCACTTCCTCCGGGGTTTCCCACACCGCGTGCCAGCCGCTGCCGAGTTCGACCGCCCGTCTGAGGGCGGGCCTGGAGTTGCCGCCAAACCAGATCGGTGGATGGGGCGTCTGGCGCGGTTTGGGGGCGAACTTGATGCCCGCAAAATCGTAGAACTCGCCGTGAAATTCCGGGTCGTCCTGGGTCCAGCAGGCTTGCATGGCCAGCAGGGCTTCGCGGGTCTGAGCGGCCCGGTTGCGCATGTCGAGACGCAGGGCGCGGAACTCTTCTTCCAGCCAGCCCACCCCCACCCCAAAGATGAACCGTCCGCCGGACAACACGTCGAGCGAAGCAATGATCTTGGCGCTGACCAGCGGGTCGCGGTACGGCACGATGATCACGCTGGTGCCGAGCTTGACCGTCTTGGTGACCGCTGCGGCGTAGCTCAGGACCGTGAACGGTTCGAGCAGCGGATTGGACGGGTCGAGCGGCAACTTGCCGTCGGGGGAATACGGGTAGGCTGAGGTGAGCTGGCTTGGGAACACGATATGATCGCTGACCCACAGGGAGTCAAAGCCGAGCTGTTCGGCGTGGGTCGCCACCCGGGCAATTTTTTCGCCTTCAATCATGTGGCCGGCCGCAACCAAGTGGACTCCAAAGCGCATTGCACACCCTCCTTCAGCGTCGTGGCGATAGACATATCCCGGACCGGGCCAGGGAGCAAGGAAACCAGCGCGGCGTGGCCGCCTGGTAGGCTGCGTAGTCTTCGCCAAAGCGTTGTCTCAGCGCCGGCTCTTCCCTGAGGATGACAAATACGTGCGCCACCAGAGCGAAGCCCACACTCGCCAGACCCAGGCCGACACAGCGCAGCCCGCCCGCCGCGCCGAGCCCGAGGCACAAGACGCCCAGCAGCATGGGGTGCTGGACATGGGCGTAGGGGCCGGAGACGACCAGACGTTTCGGGGGCGTCAGGGACACCGGCGACGCCTCGCCTCGCCGTCTGAGGTAGTAGGCGGCGGACACGAAGAGCGCGACGCCCCCCAGACCTAACAGCGTGCCGCCAACAGCGAAGACCAGACTGAGCAGCCCCACCAGCCCTCCGTTATACTCCCTGGAACTGCGGCCTGCGCTTCTCCAGCATGGCTTTGACGCCCTCTTTGGCGTCCTGGCTGGTCCGGGCCGTGGTCACCATGTCCTGCAAGTCTTGATATTCAATCGTTTTACGCAGCGAGATCGCCCGGTGGATGGTGGTTTTCATGCCCGACAGGGACAGCGGCGCGTTCTGGGCAATCGTCCGGGCCAGGTCATAGGTCGCCTGTTCGAGTTCGGCGGCCGGGACCAGCTGATGCACCATGCCCATATCGTAGGCGCGGGCGGCCTCGACCGGCTGGCCGCTGAGCAGGATCTGTTTGGTGAAAGCCGGGCCGACAATCTCGACCAGCTTTTGACACAGCGGGAAGGGGATGACCAGACCCAGCCGGGCCAGCGGCATGCCGAAGCGGGCCCGGTCTGACACGACCCGCAGGTCGCAGTGCAGGGCCAGCTCGCAGCCGCCGGCCAGGGCGTCGCCCTGGACCATGGCGATGGTCGGGTGACGCGAGCCCTCGATCATCTGCAGGATTTCGACCACGCCCATTTCGGCGTCGGCGCCCTGCTGGCGGGCGCTGAGTTCGCGCAGGTCGAGCCCGGCGCAGAACGCCTTGCCCTCGCCCCGGATGACGATGGCCCGCACAGCGGTGTTGGTTTCGAGCGTCGTGAAATTCTGGACCAGACCGTCGAGTAGAGCGCTGTTCATGGCGTTGCGCTTCTCGGGCCGGTTCATGG
>WTHE01000617.1 GCA_011523315.1 Candidatus Binatota bacterium | reverse complement strand
ACTCGACCATTTCTCGAACGGACGAGCCCTGCTGGGGGTTGGCCTGGGCGGAGACTTTCAGCCCGAATATGCGCCCTGCGGCATTCCGTTGCGTGAACGGGGCAGACGCGCCAACGAGGCGCTCGAAGCCATCACCGCCCTGTGGACGACGACACCGGCCAGCTTCAGCGGCCGCTTCTTTCAGCTGGACGGGGCAGTCATGCAGCCACGGCCGCTGCAACAGCCGCGCCCGCCCATTTGGGTCGGTGGGCGCTCGGACGCGGCCCTGGCCCGGGCCGGCCGCTACGGCGACAGCTGGTTTGCCTATTTTGTCACCCCGGAGCGGTTTCGGACCAGCTTCGACATTGCCGCCGCCCACTGGCACAAACGGCACACGCCCAAAACCAGCTTCAGCGGCGGCATTGTGCTGTATTTCTGTCTGGCGTCGAGCTACGAGCGGGCCGAACACGAGGCCATTCGCTACCTGTCAACCGAGTACAACCAGGACTTCGCCCGCCTGGCCGCCAAATACTGCGCGCTGGGCTCGGTTGCCGAGTGTCTGGAGACCATCGAACGCTATGTCGAAGCCGGGGTGACCCACCTCAACCTGATTCCGCTGTGTCCCCCGCCGGCGGTCATGGACCAGCTCCGCCAGCTCGGTACAGCGCTCGTGGCCCGTTTTCGGCCACCCCAAAACTGAGGCAGCGGCCACCTGGGCCACGCCTGGTATTTCCAGCCCGGACAATGCTATACAGACCCTACTGACGAGTAAGGAGGGACGACTCATGGCAAAAGACTTTACCATCTGTGTGGGAACGGTCGGGGCTGGCGTATGGTACAGCTCAAACGGCGGCGATAACTGGCGCAGAAGCAAAATGAAGCTGCCCTTTGACGACGAGCCCGGCGAAATCCAGATCCGGGCCCTGGCCGTTTCGCCCCACAACCCGAACCAGCTCTACGCCGGCTCCGAGGCCGGCCTGTATCGCAGCGACGACCGGGGCGCCAGCTGGAACTATATTGAGTCACCGATGTACGGCAAGCAGATCTGGTCGGTGGCGGTCAGCCCGGACGATCCAAACGAAGTCTGGGCCGGCACCAAGCCGCCGGCCGTGTACCGCACCAAAGACGGCGGCCAGACCTGGGAGCAGGCGGCGGTCGAGACGGCCAAGGAATGCCTGGCCGGCGCCCCCAAGATTACCGCCATCATGTTTGATCCTCGGAACTCCAAGACGATCTGGGTCGGGGTCGAGATCGACGGTGTATATCGCAGCCAGGACGGCGGGGAGAGCTGGGAGCGCTTGCCGGACCTGGGTGACAGCGTCCTCAACCAGGATGTCCACGGCCTGACGATCAGCAATGGGCCGGAGCCGAAAGTGCTGGTTTCCACGCCGGACGGGGTGTGGTCCAGTCCCAACGAGGGACAAAACTGGGCGCTGCACGGCTTTCCGCGTTTTTACGAAAAAGACCAGATCTCCTACTGTCGCGGGGTGGCCGTCAAAGCCGACGACCCGGACACGATCTTTGTCGGCAACGGAGATTTTGTGCCGGGCAAGACCGGCGCCATTCAGCGTTCGACCGATGGCGGGCGAAGCTGGCAGGCGGCCAACCTGCCGGTGACCCCGAACTCGACCATCTACTGGTTTGGCACCCATCCGGCCGACCCCAACATCGTCGTGGCCAACAGCCTGCACGGCTATGTGTATACCAGCACCGACGGCGGCGCCTCGTGGGAAAAGGTCGAGCGTGAGTTTGGCGAGATTCGGGCCATCGCCTGGACGCCGAACTAGAAGTGAGGATGCTGCCTCAGGGCGCATTGTTCCCTGGAGGAGAACCAGCCCGCCACACCAATCCCCCTGCGCTGACGCGCCCTTCGACAGGGCTCAGGACAGGCTTCCCCCTTTGCCAAAGGGGGATTGAGGGGGATTTTCTGTGCGCGAGCAGCGCAGAGAAGAGGAGGAAGAGATGGCCGCACAACAGGTCACATACAGTTTTAACCATCGCCATCTGATTGTCGACGACGTGCCGCAAACCGTCGCCTTCTACGAGGGCACCCTGGGCGCTAAAAAAGTCCAGGAGCTGGAGTTTCGCGGCATCCCGATCGTCCGCCTGGAGATGGACGGCCTGCCGCTGACGATCTCGCAGCAGATCCACGCCGGGGTGGGCGACCATATCGGCCTGGCCGTAGACGACTTTGAGGCGGCCGTCGCCGGGCTGCGGGACAGGGGCGTGGAGTTCATCGTCGAGCCGACCGACATGGGCTTTGCCAAGTTTGCCTTCATCAAAGACGCGGCCGGCACCACGCTGGAGGTCATCCAGTTCATGGACCAGGACTGACACGGGAGGAGACACGATGGCGAGCATTCCACTCAGCGAGATTGAAATTTTCGGCAGGGGCGCGCTGCAGGTCGAGGATGTGGTGATCGACAAGGACGGCTTTGTGTACGGCGGCGGCCGTAACGGCATCATGTACAAGGTCAGCCCCGACGGGCAGGTCAGCGAGCTGGTACAGCTGCCCGAAGGGTCCATCCCCAACGGGGTGACCATGGACAAGAACGGCGATTTGATCTACTGCGATCTGGGCAAACAAGCCGTGATGCGGGTGACCCAGGCCGGACAGGTGTCAATGATCGCCGACCGGGTCGGCGACGTGAAACTGAGCCTGCCGAATTTTGCGACCTACGACGCCGAGGGCAATCTGTTCGTGTCCAACACCAGCACGGCCGATATCAACACGGTGCTGCCCGAGCTGTCCCAGCCGGCGCCCAACGGAGCCCTGGTGTGTATCCGGCCGAACGGTAAAAATGAGGTCGTGGCCACCGGCATTTATGCCGCCAACGGCACGGCGATCGACCCCCAGGAGGAAGCCGTGTACGTCCTGGAAAGCTCGCGCGACGACTGTCTGCGCATCGCCCTGAAAAAGGACGGCACGTTCGGTCAGGCCGAGGTCTACTCACAGAATTTTCCGTCGCTGCCGGACGGCATGGCCTTTGATACGGCCGGGGTGATGTACGTGACCCTGCCCGGCCGGGCCAAAGACGGCGGGCTGGCCCTGACCAACCAGATCATCAGGGTCGAGACCAACGGCGAGTGGACGCTGATGATTGACGATCCCGACAGCCAAAAGCTGGTTGCTCCGACCAACTGCGGCTTTGGCGGGCCGGGGCTGCAAGACCTGTATTTTGCCAACCTCGAAGGCGAGCATTTCAGCCGCATTCACACCAACGTGAACGGCCATCCGCTGTACCATCAGCGGTAGGGCGGTAAGGGCGGGTTTCAAACCCGCCCCTATGCGAAATCCCCCTGCGCTGGCGCGCCTCCCCCTTTGCCAAAGGGGGACTGAGGGGGAT
>WTHE01000203.1 GCA_011523315.1 Candidatus Binatota bacterium | reverse complement strand
TAGTAGATCGTCGGCCTACTCTTGTCAAATTCGCTATCGCACTGCCTCATTCCTCAGCCAGATGGGGATAGACCGCTTTGCACTACGACGCTTGAGCGTCCAACGCAAGTCTCTTCCCCGCAAACGTGGGGTCCATTCAGGGGCGTCCCAAATGGACGCCCCTCATCTTCATCGGCCAGAAACTGATACCGCCTTTTTCAAATCGTCCGCAGCCCGCGCTGGTCGTACCGGAACCGTGTCTTACCGATGCGGAATGTAAAACCGCCGTCCTCCAGGTCGGGACCGACTGGCTCATCGCTGGCTGCGTCGCCGGCCAGACGGGGTGCCAAATGGTGGGGGATGCTGAGCCGTGTAATCGATTCTCCACCAAATGGGCTTGGCGCCGGCGGATCCAATTCCACCTCAACGCCCTCGTCACCGAGTCTGGTCCGTATCCGTTCTTCCTCGCTCCCAAAAAGCACGTCTCGGTTGTCCTCACCGAAAAAGGACTTGTCGTAACGAACAAGGGCGTACTGGGCAGTCAGTTTTTTGGCTAACCCCTCCCCCGTCATTTGTTTTTCGTGGTCTTGCCAAGCACCGCCCAGTTCATCGGTTATAGCTTTCAGCGCGTCGGGGTGGGTTGCTCGCTCTACCAGTTCCCGATTCATCTCCGGGATGCGCCATTCCGAGTACTGGAGAATCAGCCGTCGCGTGGCCTCAAGAATACGCAGGTCCTTGTACACGAATCCGTGCGGCCCAAGTCCATTCCGGTTTGGACCTTTGGACAGCAGGGGCGACAGGGCGTTCCCTTCCGGCATCAGCACGATGCAGGTGGGCGTCTCGTAGCCGGCAGGCCGGTCATCCCGTTGGTGGCGGTGCAATCGGCCAATTCGCTGGAGCAGTACGTCCATCGGACACAGGTCGGAGATCAGCAGGTCGGCGTCTATATCGAGGGACTGCTCCAGTGTTTGAGTTCCCACAACAATGCGTCCACCAGGAGGGCGGTTTTTGCCGACCTGCGCTTCAACCGCTTCGTCCAGCTGGTGGCGGTCGTTGGCTGCGAACCTGCCGTGGTGCAAGGTGGGAACACCCTTGCACGTATACAGCAAGTCTCGTTCGTCAGGGCTTGCCGTTTTTTCCACGATCTGCTGGGTGTCGATTGCGTACTGTACCGTATTGCGAATGACCAGAACCTTAGCGCCGGCGCGTGCCGCTTGCAGGGCGCGTTCTGCGACCTGGCCGAAGTCCCCCATAGCTGAACTCGCCTCAATCCGCACCGTTTTTTCCTCCCCGCTACGCTTGACGGCGATCATATTTTCACCGTCAACCGCAGCAGTTGTTATGGTGGGGTAGGGCGTCCTGATCGTCTCGCCTAACGGTGGAACGTCCTGGTTTTCGGATAACCAGCGACGCCGGGCCACGGAACCTAGCGTGGCCGACATCAGCAGGGCGTAGCCCCCAGCCTTGATATGGACATCGAGCAGAGATTTGAGGATGACGCGCATGTAGGGGTCGGAGGCATGGACCTCGTCTACCACCAGCAGGTTGCGCGCCAGGCAGGCAGCGCGCATATGGGCGTGCTTGACCTGCAACGCCGCCATCATCGCCTGATCTACCGTTCCCACGGCAATTTGTGCCGCCAGGTAGCGTTTGACACTTTCGGCTGCCCAACGACGTTTTTCGGTGGCGACATCAGGATGATCGTCCCACCATACCTCATAGTTCGTGAGATGCTTGCCCGTCGCCTCTCCGGCGAGCACATAGCCGGGCACGGCGAGCACGGGTTCGAGAGCGACGCCTGTGGGGAACAGATTGCGGATAAACCGCGTGACCCGGCCGTGAATCTGACTGGCGGCGGCGCGGGTAGGCAGGGCAAAATACAGCCCGTCTACCAGTCCCTGCTGATACATATGGGTAAAGCGCCATAAAGCAGCCTCGGTTTTCCCAGACCCCGTTTCGGACTCGATGATGACCAGCCGCTCGTCCAGCGGTATTTCTATGGCTGACCGCTGTATGGGATTGGGCGTTGCATCAGGTATGTTGAACAGCTGGCCGAAATTTGGCAGGGCTGACAACATATGAAAGGTCTGTCGCTGGCTTTCCAGATTCAGCCCGATTCCCGAGACAGCGCGCCGGGCGTTCTGCCGTGCGGTCGTCATGTAGTCGTCGCGCGTCTCGGCGCAGAACGGGAAGTAGAATTGATCGGAACCTATCCAGTCGGCCAGTATGCACAAGCCCAGGAACATATGCTGGAAGGCGGAAGCAGACGGCAGGAGGGATGCACCAGGTGTCCAGGCCGCGGGGAACCATTCGCGAACCAGTCGGCCGATACGCTCCACGTAATGCCGAGGACTCAGCTCGCCGAAGTCGCGCCAGATTGCCGAGTTCTTGTTGCATCGAGGGTCGTCAAGCTGAAGCGGACGCCCGTGATGCGAAAGCGAGGCGACGAACAATCCACACGCGGTGTGTCCGTCTGTGGCATCCCAGGTCAGCATCTCGTCCCAGCAGCCTAGGGCCTCAAGGAACCAGCCGGATGTTTTCTCATCCTTACCATTCAGGACAGGCGTCAGGTCGGCTATGTGACCGGCGCGGCGCGGCATTTTCTGGCCTGCTGGCGTGTCTGCGGGCTGCCAGATGCGTGTCTGGAATCCGATGTTGACCTTGCCGATGTCATGCAGGGCGGCGAACACGCACAGCTGCGCTACAGTCGCGTCATTGAGGTCGTCCAGTCCGCCCGACACCGCCAGACGATGGCGGATAGTCGGCTGCGCCAGCAGTGCCTCAAAGCAGGCACCGACATCGGCCATGTGATGCTCCAATAGGTGGATGCGCTGCGGGTTTTCTCGGTCCGATTTGGCCCAGAAGAGGCGGGTGTAAGGTGCGATTGTCATTCCGTTATTGGAGCATATTCGGTAGTGTCTCAGTTTGAAATTTTCTGGCCAGTGGAAACAATGGTTTACAGCTCAAACTGAGACACTACCAATAGAAACAATAGCTTGCATTTCAAAGTGATACACCGCCAAATACTTGCAAAGCTGGACATATTCGGGTAGGGGTCATTCAGTGTGTTGCGAACAACGATCATCGCGAGAAGGGGGGAGGGGATTAGTCCCTTCCGGGGGACGTGGACAGCCCGCTTCCCCGCTGCCCAAACCCGTATTTCTCCCCTACGATTCCCCTTTAACACCGTAACCCCCTGATTTTCCTCACATCGTCTTAGGGGGGGTGTACCCCCCTCCTGTACTCAATCTGGTTCAATGAGCCAGATTTTCGGCCCAATTTCCCGAGAAAATGCTTGCACCTGCAAGCGTGCTCGTACCACGCAAGCAGCCCGCCCGCATTGTATTCGCAGTTTTCCGAGATG
>WTHE01000547.1 GCA_011523315.1 Candidatus Binatota bacterium | reverse complement strand
CGGGCAGGACGGGCAGGCTGATCCGCTGTCCCAGCAGCTCGGTCGAGGTATCGACGTGGCTGACATCCTTGAGGTAGCGCGGGATGAGACCGACCGAGTCAAAGGCCGGCCGGGTGCGCGTATAGGTAATCTCGTCGTTGAAGCCGCCATCGACCATGTCGAATATGCTTTTGCGCATGACTGTCCGGGCGCGGGCTTCGAAGTCGTGCAGGTTCAGCAGACCGTGTTCTTCAAACATAGGCGTCCTCTCCGAGCGGACAAAAGACGGACTCAGACGGCCTGGAGCTGCGGCCGGGTCACCAGGCTGGGGTCAATATCACCAATCGTTCTGACTCCGCACATGGCCATGGCAAAGTCGAGTTCGTTTCTGAGAATTTCAAAAATATGGCGCACCCCCGCCTCGCCGGCCACGGCCAGGGCGTAGAACAGCGGCTTGCCGATCAGACACGCGCGGGCGCCCAGGGCCAGCGCCTTGAGCACGTCGATGCCGCGCCAGACCCCGCCGTCGAGGTAGATCTCACACCGCCCGGCAACCGCGTCGACAACGGCCGGCAAAGCCTCAACCGTGGTGATCGGGCCGTCGAACAGCCGTGCGGCGTGGTTCGACACGATTACGCCGGCCGCGCCACTCTCGACCGCCAGGCGGGCGTCGTGGGGGCTCATCAGCCCTTTGACCACAATCGGCAGCGACGTGACCGAGCGAATCCAGTCCAGGCTTGACCACGTCAGGGCCGGATCGAAATCGGCCAGAACGGGCAGCAGGCGCTCTACGCCGTCGGGGCCTTTCTTCATCAGATTGCCCTGGGGCATATCCGGATACGGAAAACGGTTGCGGGCTTCCGTTTCCCGGGCCAGCACCGCCCCCGGTCCGCTCGGCACGCTGACCGTCAGGGCCAGGGCCGAATAGCCGGCCGCCTCGGCGCGCTGAATGCAGTCCCGGGTGTACTCCCGGTCCGGGTACGCGTACAGCTGGAACCAGCGCGGCCCGTCCGTGACTGCGGCGACTTCTTCCAGGCTGTAGTTGGAGAAGTGGCTCAGCACCATCAGCGTGCCGACCGCAGCCGCAGCCCGGGCGGTAGCCAACTCGCCGTCCGGGTGGGCGTACTGGTGCTGGCCGGGTGGGGCGGGCATGACCGGAAAGGCGATGGTGTGGCCCAGGACGGTTGTCGTGGTATCGCGGTTAGCCACGTTGCGGAGCATCCTGGGCCTGAGCAGGATGGACTCAAAGGCCGGTCGAGTGCGTCGGGTGGTGACTTCGTCAAACGCCCCGCGATGGACCATGTCCCAGACCGTCTTGGGCATGAGTTCTTTGGCGCGGGCGCGGTAGTCAAACAGGTTGAGCAGTTCGCTGGGCATGGCCGGACTCCGTGCTGAAGCTGGTGATGTCTTGCAATTGTTATCTGGAAACGTTTAGATCGTACACCGCTCCGCAACAGCCAGCCGCTCAAAAAAGGAGGCGCGTCATGCCAGCGACGCACAAGGTGATTTCGGCCGACAGCCATATTGTTGAACCGCCCGATCTGTGGACCAGCCGCGCCCCGGCCAAGTATAAGGGCCAGGTTCCCCACATGGTCCACGGCAAGGTCCTGGACGAGTGGTGGATCGGCAACGAGTTCATCCAGCCGGCGGCCAGCACCCTGGTCCAGGCCCAGTACCGCAACCAGCTCTACGAGGGCAAACAGTTCGGCAAGCTGAGCGCCGAGGACTGGGACGCGGCGCCGACGCGGCGTTGGGACGCGGTCATGCCCGGCGCCTATCAGCCCAAGGAGTTCCTCAAAGACAACGAACTGGACGGCATCCACGCCTCGGTCATCTATCCCAGCGTCGGCCTGATCTTTTTCAAACGGCCCAACAGCCCGCTGCTACGCGCAATTTTTCAGGCCTATAACGACTGGATCGCCGAGTTCTGCTCCGAGGACCCGAACCGCCTCAGAGGCGTGGCCATGATCCTACTGGACGATATTGAGGAGAGCGTCAAAGAGCTGGAACGCTGCCATCGGATGGGGCTGGCTACGGCCCAGATTCCGACCTATCCCGAACCCCACCGGCCGTATGACGCCGAGCTGTACGAACCGTTCTGGGAGGCTGCCGAGGCGCTGCGCATGCCGCTCGGCCTCCACATCCAGTCCTGGCGGCCGCAGCCGGTCTACGGCCAGATGGGCCCGGCCTCGGCCCAGCAGCCCGAGGTCGCGCAGTTTATCGGCGAGCAGGTGGTTGGCGCGGACGGACGGACAGGGGTGGACGAAACAGGGCTCCAGGTCAACGTCGCCTTCAAGCCGATTGACTTTCTGGCGACGACCGATTTCTACGTCCGACGGGCGATCGGCGAGATGATTTTCTCGGGCGTGTTTGAGCGCCATCCCCAGCTGTACGTGGTCGCGGTCGAGTATGACACCGGCTTTGTGCCGTATTTCTTGAACCGCATGGACTGGACCTACAAGGAGTTTGCTGACTTCACCTATCACCTGGGCGGCGACAAGCAGCCCCGCTTCAAGCACGATATGCTGCCCAGCGACTTCTGGCGAAGAAACGTCCGCATGACCTTTCAGGAAGACGCCCTGGGCCTGTTCCTGCGCGAGCAGATCGGGGTCGAGACCATGATGTGGGGCAGCGATTATCCCCACCGGGAAGCCACCTGGCCGGTCTCCCTGCAAAAGATCGACGAGTTTTTCGACGGCCTGACGAGCGAGGAGCGAGCCCTGATCACCGGCGGCAACGCGGCCAAGATTTATAACGTGCAGTGAGGAGCGCCGCTGCCGATATGGGGTGGAGTCGTAGGTCGGATTAGCGGAGCGTAATCCGACACGTACGGGATGTCGGGTTACGCCTGCGGCTAACCCGACCTACACGGCTACAATTCAATTAGTGCTACTGGTTGTCCACAATCACGAAGTTCTGCAAGGACTCCTCCCACCTGACAACAACTGAACTTGATGAATCTGGAAACCCTTCAAGGACGTACTCCCCCTCCACACCGCTTAGAAACTCTGTCCCGAGAGTAGTCACCGTAACCTTTGCTGTAGGAAGCGCCAGGCCCCGGTCCGGTTCAAGGCCATGGACGACAGCGGTCACATAGTACGTGCCCGGGCCAAGTAGGTTCCAGTTGAACAGCAATCCAAATCCGTTATCGGTGTCCTCACACTCCACCACCGTGTCCGCCCGCTCGGTGCCATAGGCGGGAGCAAACACACGGACACGATTCGGATCGCCTTCTTCTTTGGTGGGGTCATAAATCGCAATCTCAATTTCATCTGCGTAACAGACCCACCCGGAAATAACACCGAGACCACTGTGTGACGACTCGTTACGAGGGTTTTCAAGGGCACCAATGAACGGCTTTTTCTCAC
>WTHE01000266.1 GCA_011523315.1 Candidatus Binatota bacterium | reverse complement strand
CTTTCCAACAGTTCAGGAAATGAACAATCATGAACTCTGGTGAATCCTCGTCCAGGTTGTCATTAAAGGGACCAAGATTCTCGCGTGGCTTAAACGCTTCTATCGCGTGTTTGTTCGCTTCATTTTTGCGAAACACTGCTGCCAGCTCCTGGAAACCAACATTTGCTAGCGATTCTTGTTCGCGAATCCGGTCCTCCTCGCTCGTCTTGTCATATGCCCAGTCAACAAGTGCAATCATTAAAAGCCACGCCTTCATGCACACGACACGGTTGGCGTAGCCCAAAGACTGACCGTGGAGAATGCCATGTCGTAGCGGTAACGTCAGTTGCTTGTCCGATGACTTCCGTACGCCTTTGGTCAGTTGCTTGATTAGAAGCGGCAGCGAATTCGGATGTCCAGTGATCGAATCGAATACTGTGAGGTCGGCGTCCTTCTCGAACGGGCTGGTGCCCAAAACGTCTGAGGCGAGGCCGTCACATGCGATTAGAATCAACGGCACTGCGGACCAGTACCGCTCCTCGAAAGTCAATTGAAGCGCTTCACGAAGTTGGTCCCACCTGTTCCCTGCCTTGTTAAATCTCTTGGCGCGCATGATCGCAAATAGATTGATCGTGTCTTCTTGAAACCAGGCAATGATTTCGTCTTCTGCTTGTTGGTTTTCGCCTGATTCGTGAAGCTCAACGGCCTTCCGCATAGTATCCGCAGACATTGATCCGGTAGCGACCCAGCCCCGCTGGGCAAAAGCGTTGTTGAAGCGATCAGGGAGGGTCAGGATATCGGATTGCTGTAATGCAGAGTCAGAAGCCTGATAAATTCTGTCAAGATTTTCGCTGGTGATGCCAAGTTTTTTCAAGAAACCTGTAAGCCATTTCGCTGTTTTTATCAGGGGCAGTACATCGGAGAGCTTTTTTACAGAAGGATTGTATACAATGCCTGCATCTTTCTTCTTGTCGCTCATCATTCTTCCAGCTCAGATGTGAGGAAAAAAGACTCTTGATGGATGCTTTTACCCTTCACAATGTCCCTGCATTGTGAGGCCGCTACTGCAAGGGGTTGGAGCCGGAACCGTGATTGAGCGAGAGATGCCTGCCATCTCACCCACGCGGGATATGAACTGGAATAGACTGAAAATGATCTAGCCTGTAGACACCAGACCCAGACCTCGGGCCTGCTTGACGAGCCTGATTATGACTCCTGCAACAGGCGCTCGGCGTTTTTGTAGTAAATCTTGTTCTTGTCGTCCTGAGACAAAGGCAGCCCCTCCAGAAATTCGTTCGTCCAGCGCATGAACGGACTGTCCTGCATGAAATAGTCCGAGCCGTAGACCAGATGGTCCACACCGACCAGGGCGCAGGCGCAGTCAAAGGCCGGCTTATGCCAGCCCAGCGCCGTGTCAAAGTACAGCTTGGGCATATACTCGCTCGGCCGGCGGGGGATCTGGCGGTAGCGGTCTGAGAAGTGGTGATCGTCAAAGCCGAGGTCGATACGCCGGGCCAGGTAGGGCAGCGTGCCGCCGAGGTGGGCGAGGATGAGAATCAGGTTCGGCCAGCGCTCAAACACACCGCCGTACAGCAGCTTCATGGTGGACAGGGTCGTGTCGGCGGGAAAGGCCAGCAGCGGAGCGATGTCATCGTCCTGATAGCCGGGCGGCGGTTTGGGGTGCATGAAGACGGGGATCCTGCGGCGTTCGGCCTCTTCCCAAAAGGGGAAAAATTCCGGCGTGTGCAGATAGGTGTCACCAACGTTGGAGGTGATCAGCGCTCCGACAAAGCCGGGGGTCTTGAGCGTCCGGTCCAGCTCGGCCAGGGCGGCCTGGGGCGAGTTGAAGGGGATATTGGCAAAGGCTTTGAAACGCTCAGGGCTCTGGCGGCAGGCTTCGGCATAGGTGTCGTTGACCAGGCGACACAGCTCCGGGCTGTGTTCGTCAACCCGGATATACATCGACGGGTTGGACAGGATTTCGACCTCCACCCCGCCCGTATTCATATCTTCGAGACGCTGGCCGTGATCCCAGGCCGGCAGGGGCGTGCCGGCCCAGATGCCGATCAGACGCCCGCGCGCATCGTGGTCCAGGACCACCTCGTTAGGATAGTAATCTTTGATTTTCAAGAAGAAGGCTTCGGGAAACGAGTGGCAGTGAAAGTCGATTTTCATGGCAAGCCCTCCGCGGTTTCCGGTCGCTGCACAATCTTCTCAGTCCACCGACACCACCGACGCTCCCCCGGCCTGCCGGTCGAGAAAGGCGGCCAGGGCGGCGTTAAACGCCTCGGGGCGTTCGAGGTTGGTCAGATGGCCGGCGGCGGGAATTTTTACCAGGGCGGCACCGGCAATACTGTCGGCCAGAAATTCCGAGGCCTGGGGTGGGGTGACCTGATCCTCCTCGCCGACAATGACCAGGGTCGGCACGCTGATCCGCGACAGCACGGGTCGGAAATCGGTCGTCACAATGGCGTGCAGGGCCTGCTTGTACGGCTCGACCCGTAAGGCCGACAGCGAGGCCTGGAGTTTTGCCCGCACCGCAGCAGACGCGCTCTCGGCCACCAGCACCTCGACCACATCCGGGGCGATATCCTGCGGGCTGAGGCCCCGCTCCAGAGGATCGAGACGGCGGGCCAGAAAGTCGCGTTTGACCTCCTCGGGCGCTCCACCAAAACCGGCCGAGGTATCGACCAGGGACAGACTGGCGACCCGCTCGGCATACCGGTCGTAGAAGTCCTGAAGAATCATCCCGCCCATGGACAGGCCGACCAGATGCGCCCGCTCGGCCTGCAGGTGATCCAGCAAGCGCGACAGATCGTCGGCATAATCGCCGAAGCGCAGGGTCTGGGGCGAATCGTGACTGTCGCCATAGCCGCGGGCATCCCAGGCTACGGCACAGAAGCGGGAGCCGAAGAATTCGAGCTGACCGGTCCAGTTGGTGCGGTTGCCACCGATGCCGTGGAGAAAGACCAGCAGCGGGCCGCTGCCGACAATATCGTAGGCAATCGAGACCGGGTCGGGCGTATGGCGGGTTCTCAGCATAAGGTCCTCACATCGCTTCCAGGGTCTGAATCCCCAGCAGCTCCAGGCCCGTCTTCAGATAACGGGCGGTCAGGTGACACAGCAACAGACGGGTCGGGCGCTGGTCTGAGGGCGCTTTCAGTACCGGATGAGCCTGGTAGAAGAGGTTGAACTTGGTGGCCAAGTCGTACAAGAAACCGGCCAGCAGGTTGGGCTTGGAGGCGCGTTCGACTTCGAGCAAGACATCGCCAAAGCGAATCATCTGCTTGGCCAGCTCTTGTTCCTGAGGCTCCTGAAGCCGGACCTCGATATCCGGGCTGGGCTGCCAGTCGGCCAGGCCGCCGCGCCGAAAAATCGAGCGGATGCGGGCGTACACATACTGGAG
>WTHE01000640.1 GCA_011523315.1 Candidatus Binatota bacterium | reverse complement strand
GACCGTCTGAAGCACCCGCAACCTTCGACGGCCGAGTTTCTGCGGACTTCCTCTCAGGTAGGCGTGGATCTGGATATTGAGCGCGACAAGTCACTGCCGCGTGATATCGACCTGTGAGCTTTCTCATCGACACCTGTATGCTATCGGAACTGCTCAAGCCAAGACCCTCACGCCAGGTCTCCGATTAGTTCCTGGCGACGCCCCAGACCGCGATGTTCGTGAGCGTCCTGACCCTGGGCGAGATCCGAAAAGGGGCGATGATGCTGGGTCAAGGCCGTCGCCGAGCACGGCTCATCGCGTGGCTGGAAACGGAATTGCCGGCCTGGGCCGGAGACCGCATCCTGCCGGTTGATGCCGCTGTGGCGGATACGTGGGGCCGCCTTCTGGCCAGGACCCGCAGTATCCCTGCCATCGACAGTCTCATTGCCGCAACCGCGCTGTATCACCGCCTCACAGTCGTCACCCGCAACGAGGCCGACTTCGCCGCCACGGGCGTTGAACTGCTGAATCCCTGGAAGGATTGAGGCTGGCGGCGCGGACGAAACACTCGTCTGGGACGCAAACCTGTGACACCGACCGGAGCCGAGCGGATTGTCTGGACAGAGCAATCTGGTCCAGTTGTCCTTGTCTTTTCTTACTGGTAAGAAAGACTTCCATGACAACCCCTTCAACTACGAAAATGTCCTCAAAAGGACAGGTCGTCATTCCCGAAGCAATTCGTACCCGTCTCGGTCTCAAGCCGGGAACGCGGTTCGTCGTTGTTGCCGATAAGGGCGCGATTATCCTCAAAGAGCTTGAGGTGCCGTCAATGGATGAGTTCGATGACCTGCTCAAGGAGGCCCGCAGGCAGGCCCGCGAGGTCGGTCTGAAGCGCTCCGATATTGTCGACGCCACAGCCGAGACCAGGCGCCGGCGGTGAGGGTCGTCATTGACACCAATGTCCTCATGTCGGCCGTGTTCTTCGGTGGTATCCCCGGTCGAATCCTCAGGGCTTGGCGTTCTGGCCACATCGACTTGGTGATATCGCCGGAAATCGCTGACGAGTATGTTCAGGTCGGTGAACGACTGAAGCGACGCTACCCCGGCGTCGATGTCCGAGCCCTCATGGAACTGATTATCCAGAACGCCAAGATCGTCCCGAGCAGTCTGCTGCCAGAGTCCATCTGTGAAGATCCAGAGGACGATAAATTTCTCGCCTGCGCCCTGGAAGCAAAGGCCAAAGTCGTGGTTAGCGGTGACAAGAAGCTGCTCGCCGTGTCCCCGTATCAGGGTATTGCAGTCGTGACCCCCAGACAGTTCGTGGACCGGTGGCTCTGAGAAAAATGGATGCCCGCCAAACTGCCCTGGAGCAGTTCGGCGGGATCGCAGTCCGCTCGGTGAACGCAGGGAATCCTTCGTGAGAGGAACAGAAATGAACAAGGAGTATGACGGTGACGCAGACGGAGCGCGAGCCTCTTCAGCTCGGCATTTTCATGCCCAACTGCAGCAACGCGTATTCGATCAGCACCTATCGGACCGGCCCCGACGAGTGGCCGTATGCGTCGAATAAGCGGATTGCCCTGGCGGCCGAGGCGGCGGGTTTTGACTTTCTGTTTCCGGTCAGCCGCTGGCGCGGCTTCGGCGGAAAAACCAACTACCTGGGCCTGTCGCAGGAGACCATGACCTGGGCGGCCGCGCTGTGACAAGAAGCTGCTCGCCGTGTCCCCGTATCAGGGTATTGCAGTCGTGACCCCCAGACAGTTCGTGGACCGGTGGCTCTGAGAAAAATGGATGCCCGCCAAACTGCCCTGGAGCAGTTCGGCGGGATCGCAGTCCGCTCGGTGAACGCAGGGAATCCTTCGTGAGAGGAACAGAAATGAACAAGGAGTATGACGGTGACGCAGACGGAGCGCGAGCCTCTTCAGCTCGGCATTTTCATGCCCAACTGCAGCAACGCGTATTCGATCAGCACCTATCGGACCGGCCCCGACGAGTGGCCGTATGCGTCGAATAAGCGGATTGCCCTGGCGGCCGAGGCGGCGGGTTTTGACTTTCTGTTTCCGGTCAGCCGCTGGCGCGGCTTCGGCGGAAAAACCAACTACCTGGGCCTGTCGCAGGAGACCATGACCTGGGCGGCCGCGCTGCTGGCGGTGACGACCCGGCTCAAGGTCTATTCGACCGTCCACGTACCGGTCTTTCACCCCCTGGTGGCGGCCAAAATGGGCGCGACGCTGGACCATATCGGACAGGGGCGCTGGGGCATCAATATCGTCAGCGGCTGGAGCCGGGAAGAGTTTGGCATGATGGGCATCGAGCTGTTGCCCCACGACCAGCGCTACGCCAAGACGGCCGCGTTTATCGAGATTCTGAAAGGGCTGTGGACCGAGGAGCCGGGGACGTTTGACTACGACTCGCCGTGGTACCGGATTACGGGCGGCTATGTGAATCCGCAGCCGGTCTGCAAGCCGCATCCGCCCATCGTCAACGCCGGGGTGTCGGAAGACGTCAAGGAGTTGGTCGCCCGGCTGTGTGACTGGGCCTTCATCGGCCAGTCGTCTATTGAAGAGACCAAGGGGCTGACTCAGGACTTTAAGGTCCGGGCCGACCGATACCAGCGCCGCGTCCGCTGCGCGGGCTATCCGTTTGTCTTATGGCGCGAGACCGAAAAAGAGGCCGAGGACGAAAAACGCCGGATTCTCGATCAGATGGATCCCGTGGCAACCGAGAACTGGGCCCGGGGGCTGGGCATCGGCAGCGGCTCGTTCGATCATTTCACTCTGGAGATGTTTGCCCTGGGAGCGGGCGCCCTGCCGGTTATCGGCACGGCCGAACAGGTCGCCCTCAAACTCAAGCGGCTGTACGAACTGGGTCTGGACGGCGTGCTGATGTGTTTTCTGTCGTACTATGACGACACGGTCCGGTTTGGCCGCGAGATTGTGCCTTTGCTCAGGCAGCTGGGGGTGGTGGGAGAGGCGGGCGACCGGACAGAGGTGGAGGAGCCGAGATGAAGAGGTCACGGAAGTCTGATACGTCGCGGTTGGTGAAACGCAGGCTGCCAAAGCACCAGCCGCCAACCCATCCCGGCGAAATGCTGCTCGAAGAGTTCCTGAAGCCGCTCGGGATGTCGCAGTCGGCGTTCGCCCAGCGCCTCGGCATCTCCTACCCGCGGCTCAACGAGATCGTCCGGGGCAAACGAGGCGTCACACCGGATACAGCCCTGCGTTTGGCCCACGTCACCGGGATGAGCGCTGACTTCTGGCTCGGCCTGCAACAGGACTGGGACTTATGGCACGCGGCGACGCCGGAACGGCTGGCGGCTATCGAGTCGCTGGAACCTCTGCCGCGCCCGGCCTAGATTCTGTCTGGACATGTGCCCCTGCTCAGGCAGCTGGGGGTGGTGGGAGGG
>WTHE01000149.1 GCA_011523315.1 Candidatus Binatota bacterium | reverse complement strand
CCTTACAGTAGACCAGCCCGACCGCCACGCGCAGTTCGGTCGCCCCCTCGGACAGGTCGAGCGGAATCTCAATCGGAAACGGGCCGTCCTGCTCCGGCGTCCGTATCCCGCCGGCCAGGGTCGCGCCGTTCAGTTCGACCTGATACTCCAGCGGCGAGCCCGGGTTGAGCTTGAAGGGCGGGGGAATGTCCACATTGACCGTCAGGCTGGTCCGACCGGACCGGACCGTCTGGGGAGCAAGACTCAGCTCTTCGAGGTTCGGCCACACATAGTCCGGTCGCCTGTCCGGTCCCTGGCTCAAGCCGGTAATCTGGAGGGTGGAGACGCGGCCGGTATCGAGGTCGGCTACCCGAATGGCGTGGTTGTTGGTGTCGGCAATATACAGTTTGCCGTCCGCAATACTCAGCCCGCTCGGTTCGTAGAACTCGGCCGCCTGGCCCGTGTCGGCGTCCCGGAACCCGGGCTGGCCGCTGCCCAGAAAGGTCACCGAGGTACGCAGGCCGGGACCGATCCGCTTGATCTTGTGGTTATACGTATCGGCCACATACACCACGTTATTATGGTAGGCCACGCCCAGCGGATGCTGGAGCCGGACATCATCGCCCTGACCATCGATGTCGCCGAACTCAAACAGGTCCACCCCCACGATGGTCGAGACGGTGCCGCGCGGATTCAGGCTGACCGTGCGGATCGCGCTAACCTCGGAGTCGGCGACAAACAGCTGGCTGCCGTCCGAGGCCAGCCCGCTGGGCTGGGCCAGGGCGGCCTGCATCAGCGGCCCGTCAATCCGGGCCTCCTTGCTGGAGCCGGCGTAGGGTCCGATTTCCTGGTGGCGGACATTCAGCGCCCAGATCTGGTGCGGGCCGGCCATGGCGATATACACGATATCGTTCTCGACCAGCACATCCCACGGCGAGCTGAGCGGCACGTCCCGAGCCCTGCCCCGGCGAAAGCCTCGGAACGAGGGCTGGCCGGTGCCGGCCACCGTTGTCACCGTGCGGGCCTTGAGGTCGAGTCGGCGGATGAGGTGATTTTCCGTGTCGGCCACATACAGGCTGTCCCCGGCCAGGGCCATGCCCTGGGGGTGGTCGAAGCTGGCCGCCTCAAAGCTGCCGTCGGCCGCCCCGGCCGCCCCGGTGCCGGCCACGTCCAGGACCCGCCCGGTCCGGGTGGTGAGCAGAATCCGGTTGTGGCTGGAGTCGGCGATGAACAACCGGTCGATCTCGGGATCGGCCGCCACCTTGCCCGGAAACGACAATACCGGGGCGTGGAAGGCGGCTTTCTCCAGGGCCAGACTGAGCGGCTGTTCGTTCAGCGTCCCCCGGCTGCGGTGTTCGTCGACCAAGCGGCCGATGACCCCTTTGAGCGTCTCGTAGTGCCCCTCGCCGGAGATGCCGCCGACCACATAGCCCTCGGGGTCGATCAGCACCAGCGTGGGCCAGGCCTGCGGACCGTAGCGCCGCCAGATCTGAAACTCCCGGTCGTTGACCACCGGGTGCTCAATGTCGTAGCGCAGAATCGCCTGGCGGATGTTCTCCGACTCGCCCTCGTTGGGAAACTTGGCCGAGTGGACGCCGATCACGACCAGTTCGTTCGGAAAATCGGCCTCAAGGCGCTGGAGTTCGGGGATGACGTGCAGGCAGTTGATGCAGCAGTAGGTCCAGAAATCGAGCAGCACGATCTTGCCGCGCAAACCGGCCAGGCTGAGCGGCGTGTCGGTGTTGAGCCACTCAATCCCGCCTTCCAGCTCGGGAGCACGGACGCGTTCCTGGGCTGCCATGGGTCCTCCTTCCTGTCCAATCACGACGTACCACAGGCCGCTGTGCCACAAAAAAACGAAGCCGGCAATCAGCGTCAGCCAGGCCGGGGTGAGCTGGAGCAGCACCCGCCGCCACTCGCCGCGTCTGGGAGCGTGGTGTGCCATGCCGCTGTCAGCCGGCGTGGCGCCGGAACCGCGCATACTCGGCCAGCGCGCCGAGAGCGGCAACCGCCCGATGGGCGCTGGGGTAGCACACCCGTCCCGTCTCGCGCACGGCCAGGGGTCCGGCGTTGCCGTACTCGCGGTCGGTATACACCAGCTCGGTGGTCGTCAGCACCGGCGTGGCGTGGCGCTGCGAGGCGGCGGCCGCAGCCTGGGCATAGCGCCGTTCCTGGCGCTGGTGAAACTCGGCCATCCGCTCCAGGCCGTGACCGGGGTAGAAGGCGCCGGTCTGGAACAGGTTGGCGGTGGCGCCCTGAATACCCAGCCCCAGCTGCACGACCGCGTCAATCTGGGGATGGCCGCACAGCACATCGAGAATCTCGGGCACGGTATCGCGGGTCTCCCCGCCGGCCAGATCGATCGGGTTATTGCGGCTCCAGCGGTCCGGCACCATGGCGCTGATCCTGGCCTCGATATCCTCGGGCAGGGCGATCAGTTCGAGCCCGGCCTGGGCGCAGGCGTCGGCCGTCAGCACGCCCCAGCCGCCGACCGTGGTAAACACGACCACCCGGTCGCCGGCCGGCAGGGGTTGGGTGGCCAGGCTGGCCGCCCACTCAAAGGCGTGCTCGACGCTCGGCGCGCGCAGCATACCGAGCTGCCGGCACACGCCCTGGAACACCCGGTCGTCGGTGGCCAGGGAGCCGGTGTGGGACAGCGCGGCCCGCTGCCCGGCCGTGGCCACCCCACCCTTGAGCACGACCAGGGGCTTGGTCGGGGTGAGTCGCCGAACGGCTTGGACAAAACGGCGTCCGTCAGGAATGCCCTCCAGGTAGGCCAGCACCACGTCGGTGTCAGGGTCGGCGGCAAAATATTCGAGGTAATCGGCGATATTCGTCTGGGCCGAGTTGCCGACCGAAATCGCCTTGCTCACCCCCACCCCGGTCTGGACCGCGTAGTTGAGAAACGACGACAGCAGATTGCCGCTCTGGCTGACCACCCCGATGCGCCCCGGCGGAGGATAAGGGGCGACAATCTGGGCGCACATCGACGCCGGGGTGGAGATCACCCCCTGCCCGTTGGGGCCGGCCAGCACGATGCCCAGCTCGTTGGCGGTTGCCACCAGTTCGTCTTCGAGCTGGCGGCCCTGCGGCCCGGTCTCACGGTAGCCGCCGCTGGCCACAAACGCCGCCCGGACCCCGATTTTTGCGCAGTCCCGCAGCAGGCCGACGTTGGCCCCGGCCGGCGTACACACAAAGGCCAGATCGGCCCTGCCGGGCGGAATCTCGGCAATGTGCCGATAGGTCGGCGCGTCCAGAATCTCGGCCCCGTCCCGATTGACGGGGAAAATATCGCCCGCATAGCCAAAGCGCCGCAGATTATGCAGCGACACAAAGCCGAATTTGCCGGGGTGCCGCGACGCGCCGGTGACCACAATCCCGCGCGGATGAAACAGTGGCCGAAAAC
>WTHE01000743.1 GCA_011523315.1 Candidatus Binatota bacterium | reverse complement strand
GAGTATGCCGGCGGGACCTGGGCGGGCCTGCTCGACGAACTGACGCGCCTCCCGTTCGAGATGACGATCACCCAAAGTTTCGCCTTCAACGAACGGGCCGTCTCGCTCGAAAACCTGGCCAAGCAGGGCCGTATCCTCGATGCGGCGGAAGACGCGGCGGTGTCGCTGCGGCAAGGGCTGATTGATGCGGCCGATGATCTCGCCTCCAACCGCATTGTGTTTGGGGGCCATCATCTCTCGGTGCTGCTCACCGGCGCCGACCAGGCCCACCTGGAACGCGCCTTAACGGAAACCTCCGCCACCCTCACCAATCTTGGGGTGCTGGGGGTCCGGGAGGACGTGAATCTGGAGCCGGCCTTTTGGGCGCAACTGCCGGGCAACCAGGAGTTTATCGCGCGGCGCGCGGAGATTTCCTCGCTCAATTGGGCGGGCTTTGCCTCGCTCCATAATTATCCGGCCGGGAAACGGACCGGGAACCATTGGGGCGACTGCATTGCGTTACTCGAAACCACCTCCGCCACCCCGTATGCCTTTAATTTCCACAGCGCGGATGTGGGCAATTTCACCGTCGTGGGGCCCACCGGCACCGGCAAGACGGTGGTCCTGAATTTCCTGCTGGCCCAGGCCCAGCGGCACAAGCCCGCTGCATTCTTCTTCGACCGGGACCGCGGCGCGGAGCTGTTTATCCGCGCCATTGGGGGCTGGTACGGAGCCTTTCAGCCCGGCGAGCCGAGCGGCTTGAATCCGCTGCAACTGGCGGATACGCCGGCAAACCGGACCTTCCTGCGGGACTGGCTCGCCGTCCTGGCGCGCAATCCGGACGGCACGCCCATCTCCGCCACCGACCAAGCTGTGATTGCGGAGGCGGTCGCCGCGAACTTTGACGTGGACCCCGCCGCCCGCCGTCTGGGCCATCTGCAAACCCTCTTCCGCGGCCACGAGCTCGACACGCACGACAACGCCCTGGCCGCGCGCATCCGGCCGTGGTTCGGGACCGGGGAACGCGCCTGGCTGTTTGACAACCCCCAGGACACTCTCTCCCTGGGCCGCACCCAAGGCTTCGACCTGACCTTTGTCCTCGACGATCCCACCGCCCGCGTCCCGCTCCTGCTCTATCTGTTCCATCGCATTGCGCAGACCCTGGATGGGCAGAAAGCGATTATCATGATCGACGAGGGGTGGCGGGCGCTGGATGATCCCGCGTTTGAGGGCCGGCTGCGGGAGTGGCTCAAAACCATTCGGAAGAAAAACGGCCTGGTGGGCTTCGGCACCCAATCCGCCGAAGATGTGGTCGCCACCAGTATCGGCAAGACCATCGTGGAACAGTGCCGCACCCAACTGTTCATGCCCAATTTCAAGGCCTCAGACGCCGGCTATTGTGAGGGCTTCAGCCTCACCCCGCACGAGTTGGAAGTGGTGCGCACCATGGGCGATACCTCGCGCTGCTTCCTCATCAAACATGATTCCACCTCCGTCGTCGCCCGCCTCGATCTGGGCGGCGAGGATGACATTCTCGCGATTCTGTCCGGCCGGGAAGAAACCGTACTGCTGTGTGATGCCATCCGCGCGGAAGTCGGGGATGATCCGGCCGACTGGCTGCCACTTTTTCAGGAAAGGAGAAAAGCCATATGACTTTTTCACTCCGCATCGCCGTGGGCTTGGCCCTCGCTACGGTGCTGTTGTTCCCGCCCCCGCCCGCTCGAGCGCAGGGGATTCCCGTCAATGACAGTACCGCGATTGCCCGGCTGGCGTCCCAACTCACCCAGATGGCCCAGATTTACACCCGGCAAAACGAGGAGCTCCAGCAAGCGCTGCGCCTGGTGCAATCCCTCACGAACGCCACCGCCTACGGCACCAGTCTGGATACGGCGGCCCTGGCCGCGCTCCGGACGGCCCTGCCGGCCGAGATGAGCCGCTTGAACAGCCTCCATATTACCGGCCATGCGACGACCGCCCGCAGCGTGGCGTTGTATAACACCCTGACGGCCCGCTACGGCCTGATGGCGCCGGACAGCTACGATCCAGCCGACCCCAACACCCCGGCCGCGCAAGCCTGGCGGGCCCATCGGGACGCCCAACTCGCCACGGCGGTGAGCACGCAAGTGGTGTACGACTCGCTGGCGGAGCGGGAAGCGTTCTATGCCCGGGCGATGACGGAGTTGGATACCCGGGCGGAGTTGAAAGAGTCGGTCGATATCCTCGCCCGCCTGACCGCCGAAAACGGCCGCCTGCTGATGGACCTCATCCGGGTCCAGGCGCACGCGGCCCATGCGACCGTTTCTACCCGGCTGCACGAAGAAACGCACCGGACAAAAATGCGGAAAGTAGGAACCTATGTTGATGAAGACTACCCGTGGTAACAAGTGTGGCGCGGCCCTCCTCGTCTTTTCCCTCCTTTTGGCGGGGGCGGGCTGTGCCCATAAAGAGCTGACAGCTCCCTGCTCGGATTATAAAGCGGCGAGTTTCACCGCGGGCGGGGAGCGGCTCCCCATTCCCTGTGACACCCCGCTCCAGATGCACCGCCCACCCTGGGTGATAGCCGCAGAGCCGCCCCTGCCCTCCGCTCAAGAGGGCTAACCATGGGCGCGCTCGGCAGTGTCGTGGAAGCAACAGAGACGGCCACGGCCACCTATGCAGAGGATGTGTGGACGCGCTTTGACACGGCCGCCGAAACTCCGATTGTGGCGGTGGCCACGGTGTCGCTGGTGGTGATGGGGTATCTCATGGCCACCGGGCAACTGCGCCTCACCGCCTCGCAGCTTGTCCCGCGTCTGTTTCGGTGGATCGTGAGCCTGGTCCTGCTGTTGAACATGCCCGACATTTTCGATTGGTCCTTTGCCTTCGTGACAGAGGTCCCGAATGCAGTCGCCGTCTTTCTGTTAGGCGGGGGGCCCATCACCGACGAAGCCGGCGTCATTGGCCTGATCGAGAGCGTGATGACCGCCGGCATAAATGCCGCGTCTTCGATTTGGCTTGAAGCCTCCTGGACCGATATTGGTATGCATGTACTGTCCGGCCTGCTCCTGCTGACCGGCCTCGTCCTGGCGATTCTCGCCGCTGTCCTGTTGATGGTCAGCAAGCTGGGGGTCGGTATCCTCTTGGCCGTGGGGCCGTTCTTCTTAATCCTCCGCCTGTTCGAGTTCGGCAAGGGGCTGTTTGAGGGCTGGCTGCGGCAACTCCTCACGTTCGCCCTGGTTCCCGTCTTTGTGTACAGCCTCATCGCGCTCAATTTTAATATCTTGACCGAGGCGGCGCGTCAGCTGACCGCCGCCCTCCCGAACGCCACCCATCCAGGCCCCGGGGTGTCGTTCACGACCGCGATTCCCTACCTCCTCGTCGCTATCGTCAATATGATCCTCCTGACGCAAGTGATGGGCTGGGCCGGGGGTGTTG
>WTHE01000080.1 GCA_011523315.1 Candidatus Binatota bacterium | reverse complement strand
GGATCGGGCATTACTATACAACATGGAGAGCAGCGCCATGAAAGTCGCTTTTGGGAGTCTCCAGGCCAACGGCTGGGGCAGAACGTTTCTGCGTCACCTGGGTAGAGAAATCAGGGCAAGCCTGCCCGGCGAACCCGGTCCGGTGCTGGAGCGGGTGCGGGATGCGGCTCAGCAGCTCTTTGACGCCGAAAGCTCGTCGCTGCCGGATAAACAGGGCCGCATGATTCTTGCCATGTGCGTGGTCGTGCTGGCCGCCTACCGGGAACTCAGCACGCTCACCGGCGATGCGCAACGCGCCTACGGCCTGGTCGAAGCGGCTTTTCGCAAGTCGTATCGAACGCTCTTCAGGCTCATGTACCGCGCCCTGCTCGTTTTTCGCGATCCGGTCCGGCGCCTGTCGGCCATGGATCTGGCGAAAAACGGACACAGGATGATGGGAGCAGGCATGGGCTTTGGCCAACACACGGACGCCGACAGCACGACCATGATCGTCAGCCGCTGCGCCTTCCACCAGTTTTTTGTCGCGCATGGCGAGCCGTCTCTGACCCGCCTGGTGTGTGCCTGGGACAGAAACTGGATGGATGTCCTCAACGCCTCCAAGCGACCGGTCCGTGTCGAACGCCCACACACGATTTCAACCGGGGCGGAGACGTGTCACTTTCGTTTTGTTCGAGACCCGGACAAGCGCGACACCACGACCCACGACGTTATTGACACGCCCGTGGAATGAGGAGCGATGAGAGGGAGAAAGAGCCCTGGTTTTTTGATACAGAGGACAGGATGGAACAGCAACTCATTGCCATCTGGGCGCAGGTCGCGGTCGGCGTCGGTCAATTGGTCATGATTGGGTGGGGCTTGCGCCAGATGGGCAGAGCCTCCGAGGAACGCAACCGCCAGCTCGACATCATGGAGGCCAACCAACGGGACCAGGGCCAAGCGCTGCGGCAAGTCGGCGAGGCGCTGGACCGCCAGGGCCAGGCGCTGCGGCAAGTCGGCGAGGCGCTGGACCGCCAGGGCCAGGCGCTGGACCGCCAGGGCCAAGCGCTGGCCGAACTGTTACGCCGAAACGCGTGAACCCCACAGACCTCGATGGACGACTACACCCGGTGTGATGGGTGCGGCACGGCTTGCCCTGGCCGTGAATCTGTGCGATACCACGGCTCCGAAGTAGAGGTCTTGGTAGTCTGCCCAATGTACCGACACACACTGGGACCCAAGGAAGGAGTTTGGCATGGCCTACGATGTGTTGATTAAAAACGGGACGATTGTGGACGGGACGGGAGCCCCGCGCTACCGCGCGGATGTGGCGGTAGCCAGCGGCAAAATTGCCGCCATCGGCAAGATCACCGACGGCGCCAAAAAAGTCATTGACGCCTCGGACCTGGTGGTGACGCCCGGCTTTTTCGATCCCCACACCCATTACGACGCCCAGATATGCTGGGACCCGGTTATCACCTGTTCGTCCTGGCACGGAGTCACCAGCGTCATCATGGGCAACTGTGGCGTGGGCCTGGCGCCGTGCAAGCCGGACGTGCGGGAAATCGCGGCCTGGGACTTGGTCAACGTCGAGGCGATTCCCTTTGAGGTCTTGGCCAAAGGCGTGACCTGGGACTGGGAAACCTTTCCCGAATATATGGACGCCGCCGCCAAGCGCGGCTCGGGCATCAACCTCGGCTTCATGGCTCCGCTGACCCCCTTCCGCCACTACGTCATGGGCGAAGAGTCCATGGATCGGGCGGCCACGCCGGAAGAAACAACCCAGATCGCGGCCCTGCTGCGGGGGGCGATGGAGGCCGGCGCGTTCGGCTTTTCGACCACCAACGGTCCCCAGCATATCGGCTATCAGGGTCGGCCGCTGGCCTGTCGGCTGGCCAGCCGGGACGAGCTGGCAGCCTACGGCGGGGTGCTGAGAGACCTCGGCCGGGGCACGATCGAGCTGGCGCTCAACGACAACCCGGGCGTGGTGTCCGAGAGCGACTATGCGCTGCTGGACCATCTGGCCACCTCCAGTCAGCGGCCGGTGACGTGGCTGGCCCTGCTGTCGCGGGACGACAAGCCCGATGTGTGCATGGATACCCTGGAGCGGACCCTGCCGCTGATTAAGCGCGGCGTCGTGCCCCAGGTCTCGCCACGGCCGCTGAGCGTGCAGATCAACCTGCGCAACCCGTTCATCTTCGCCAACCTGCCGTCGTGGAACCCGGCCTTCAACCGCCCGGCCGAGGAGCAGATCGCGCTGTACCGTGAGCCGGCCTTCCGCCAGGCATTTCGCAAGACCATGAACGAGCCCCGGGTGTTTGCCGGGCAGTGGGACCGGGTGATTGTCCACGAGGCCAGCACGCCCGAGCTCAAACAGCACGAGGGCAAGACGGTCGCCGACGTGGCCCGGGAACGCGGCGCCGACGGGCTTGATACCTTCCTGGATCTGGCCATCGAGGACGGGCTGGCCATGCAGTACGTCATGTACCTGTTCAACGCCAGCGAAGAGCGGGTGGCCGAGCTGATCAACCATCCCAACACCCTGATCGGGCTGTCGGACGGCGGCGCTCACGTTGACATGCTGTGCGACGCCGGCTACTGCACCTACCTGCTCGGCCACTGGGTCCGGGAAAAACAGGCCATCACCCTGGAGCATGCGGTTCGGCGTATCACCTCGGAGCCGGCCGGTTTCTTCGGCGTACACGACCGTGGCAGCCTGGAACAGGGCAAGGCCGCCGACATCGCCATCTTTGACCCCGAGACCATCGGCTCACCCAAACGGCCCGAGATGCGCCACGACCTGCCGGGCGGCGGCCGGCGTCTGGTCATGCCGGCCCACGGCGTGCTGCATACCATCGTGAACGGTCAGGTCTTGTACCAGGACGCCCAGCATACCGGAGCGATGCCGGGTCAGGTGTTGCGCTCACACGCCTAGGCGGCTGTCCGCACCACCCTCCCAAAAGGCAGGGGCTGAACGGCTCCCTGCCTTTTCTTTTTGCAGGAGGACCGCATGCCGATAGGGAAGACAGGGATCGGGGGACTCATCGTGGCGGGGCTGATCGGGCTGGCCGCCTGTCAGCCGCCGCCGGAAGAAGCCGCGCCCGAGCCACAGCTGAGCCCACGCCAGGCGTGCTATGAGGCCTGCACCAGAACGGTTGACGCCAGCCGGGCCGCGTGTCGGGACGAGTTGCTGGAACAGGGCGCGCTGGATCGGCTGATGGACTGCAACGTCACCGCCGACCAGGAGCTGGCCGACTGCCGGGCCGGCTGTCAGGAACAGTCCTAGCATGTCCCCGCTGCGCTGTGTCTGGCTCCTGCTCGGCGCGCTGTTGCTGCTCGGCTGCGGCCCGAGCCCACGAGACGCGTAGTAAGCGCGTATGCCGTCTTCTGCTTGAAAAAAAAAAGAATCATATACACAAATC
>WTHE01000492.1 GCA_011523315.1 Candidatus Binatota bacterium | reverse complement strand
GAGTACAACGGTGTGCCGGTCGCTAGAAAACAGGCCGCATACAAACTACGCCGCCGAATCCCGTAAGCATAGGCTGTGCGCCGGGCGGCCGGATTCTTGAGAAAATGTGCCTCATCTGCCAGGTAGCACTTGAAAAAATCTTTGGGCGGCAAAATCGCATCGTCTATCGGTGTCGCGTTGGAATACGACACAAACACGACATCCGCGCCGTCCCACCAGCTGTCTTCATCAAGACGGCGCGCCACCTTGACGCTCAACTGTGGGGCTAGATTATTGAAGTCTTCGATCCACTTTTTGACCAGGTTGGCAGGCATCAGCGCAACGCACGGAAACTGGTCCAACTCAACTGCCGCCGCGATCAATTGACGCGTCTTGCCCATACCCTGCTCATCGGCCAATAAGCAGATCGGACCACGAGCATGAGGAGGGATATGTGTCGTGATGTGTTTGACCGCTTCCTGCTGGAAATCATACAGCGGAATGTCGGTCTTTAGAGTACCCTCAGCCTCAAATTCCTGCGCTTCAATCTCAAAATCAGCTTGCAGCTGTTCGTCAGTTTTTTCATCTTCTTTCGGGGAATCCTCCAGGCTGACGATCCCCTCCGCAGCCGCAGAGGAAGACACTTGCCCTTTTTCTTCCGGTGCAGGGGAGGAGATTTTGTCGAACAGTTCAACCCAATCGAGTTCGCCCATCAGTGTCTCCTTATCTCCTCTTACTCGATGGCAATGTCGATCTGACTTATGGCCTCGTCGAGTGCGTTGACCGCCTCGTCCAACACGCTAATCGCAGCTTCCATGACTTTTACCACGTCTGCACTTCCTGCCTGTCCAGACCTACCTGAGTCCGTATAGAAGCTCAAACATTAATCGTGCCTCAAGCAGTCAGATTTGAGCTTAAGCCACTGATTTATTTGGAAAAATCCATTGAAATTATGGGATAGCCTGTGGTGGCCTAGGCCGTGACATGGACGCAGCCAATCTGTCTCGCAGTGAGGTCCATCAGGGCGCATCCAACCGCAGGGGCAAGCCCCCGTTCTTGCCCCCTCAGCGCAACAGCGGCATGACCTGCTGACTGAAGCGCTGGAGCATCTCGGCGTCCTGCTTATACGGAAACATGGCGATAAAATAGTCAAAGCCCAGCGCCTGAAAGCCGCGCAGGGTCTCGGCCACCTGCTCGGGCGTGCCGGCGGTGCCGACCTTGCGGCCGGCCCTGATGACATCACTCGTGCCCAGGGCCTTTTCCAGCTCCGCCCCCCGGGTTCTGAGTTCGGCCTCGTCATCGACCACGCAGCACAGG
This sequence comes from Candidatus Binatota bacterium, assembly GCA_011523315.1. Taxonomy (GTDB): domain Bacteria; phylum Desulfobacterota; class Binatia; order Bin18; family Bin18; genus JAAXHF01. Next base: position 2,103 of record WTHE01000492.1, on the reverse strand, counting down.
ATGAACAGCGATTTTTCGATGCTGGCGTAGTCGCGTCCGACCGCGTCGCAGTGACGGCGCAGCACGTCCATCTTTTTTTGCATCGCTGCAACCCCGACGCCGGGCATGGCGTTCCAGCCGTCGGCGTGGCGGGCTACCATGCGCAGCAGCTTTTTCTCACCCATGCCGCCAATCCAGGTCTTGAGCGGTCGTTGGACCGGCTTGGGCGCGCATACCGCCCGCTCAAGCCGGTAGTGTTTGCCCTCGAACGACGCCCGCTCCTGAGTCCATAAGCGCTGGATGAGCTGGACGGCTTCTTCGAGCTGGGCCAGTCGGGTGCCGATTGACGGAAACGGAATGCCGTAGGCTCGATACTCCATCTCCTTCCAGCCTGCGCCAATGCCGAACTCCAGCCGCCCCTGGCTCAGATGGTCGAAGCTGGCCGCGACCTTGGCCAGGATACTCGGCAGGCGGTAGGAGTTGCAGCTGACCAGGGTGCCCAGGCGCAGGCGGGTGGTAACCGGCGCCAGGGCGCTCAGCAGGGTCCAGGCGTCCATGCAGTTGCGCTGCTCGGACTGGGCATCCCAGAACAGATGGTCGGACACCCACAGGGCGTCAAAACCGAGCCGTTCGGCGTCGGCGGCCAGGCCCGCAACCTCTTGGTACGAAAATCCGAACTGGGGTTCGATCTGAATCCCAAAGCGTGTCATGCGCCGATCCTTTCCAGGTATCTGTCCAGGTGTTTGGGCGGTCGCCCGGCCGGGCCAGCCGCCGTCGAGGCCGACGGCGCCAATTGCCGCCGCGCCCAGGCCGGTGAGAAACCGGCGTCGGTCCAAGGGCCGGCCAGACTCCGGTGTACGCCTCTTCTCCACACGCCCTCCGCTAGTGCTGCGGCGCCTCGGCCACGATGGTCTTGACCACGTCCAGAAAAACGTGGTTCACCTGCCGCACCCGAAAGCCGGCTCGCTGCACGTTGCTGACGGTATCGCGGTTGACCTCAGGCCCGAGGCGTTTTGAAACGTTATTCATCACGTTGAGCAACACATTGAACGGGAAATAGCGGCTGCCGGTGTGCTCGAACATGCGCAGTTCGCCGCCGGGCTTGAGCACCCGCCTGAGCGTCTCCAGCCCTTTGACCGGGTTGGGCACCGAGCAGAAGGTGCACGAGGTGAACACCTGATCGAAGCTGGCGTCGGGAAACGGCAGGTCGTGTACGTCCATCTCGTGGAGTTCGATTGTGCCCGGATAGCGGTCCACCCGGGCTTTGGCCCGCTCCAGCATCTTGGCGCTGATATCAATGCCGACAATGTCCTGATTGGGCGGGAAGAACGGAATGTCGAGCCCCGTGCCGACGGCCAGAAACAGAATTTTGCCGTGCATAGCCGAGAAGAACTCCCGCTTGACCGGCCCCCAGCGCTTCTCCGGCCCGTACGAATTCATAAAGTCAAAGCTGGCAGCGGCATTATCCCACTTGTGTTTGGTTACGAGGTCCATGAGTGCTGCTCTCCGTGTAAGACGGCGTTGCCAATCCAGACCAGGACGGTCACGCCGACGCCGATGAGGGCGCCAAGCGCGCTGACCGTTCCTGCGCTCAGGGGCTGCATGGCTGCCCCCATGCCGACCACCATACCCGACAGCATGCCGCTCAGCATGCTGGGGATCATCACCTCGTGGGCACCGAACAGGGGCGTAAAGACAATCGGGCCGAGCAGTGAGACCAGCATGCCGAGGGCCATGCCGACCAGCATGCCGACCAGCATCTGCCAGCTCGGACCGATCACCGCAGACACCGCCAGACCGGCCAGGATAGCGATCAGGCTGCTGGCCAGCACGTCTCCGAACAGGAAATACACCCGCTTTTCCATAGGCTTGGGTCCTCCTCCCCGTGCATGTCCTTATAGCATAACGCGCTGTGGAGAGAAAAAGAGAACAGGCGGCCGGAGAACGTCTCCGAGAACCGAGCGGCAAGAGCGTCTCACGGGAGGTCCCGGCTGCTGACATCGAGAACGAAAGAGCCCGGTTCCCAGCGTCTTGTCGAGCCGGCTCCAAAACCCGTATAGTGCTGGAACATTCAGCCCGACGGACACCAGTATGGGAAAAAACAGCCAACGCAGACGCCGGGGC
>WTHE01000233.1 GCA_011523315.1 Candidatus Binatota bacterium | reverse complement strand
TGCCGCCGACCACCCGCCGGCTGTCCTCGACCTGGTTGCAGCCCAGATACAGAAACGGTCGGTGGAAGCGGCCCGACTGCGACAGCCCGGTGGCGATAGACCAGGCGAGCGTGCCGGCCAGGGGGTTTGGCGTGCCGTGCGCGTCGGCCTCGGCGTGGCGGACAAAGGCCACAAAATCGCGCACCGCAGCAAAGCCGATGCCGGCCACGATGGGATCGGTCGCCGGATATACAAACTGATAGAGCTGGCCGCTCTCGAACGGACGCTCGTCGTGCGGCAGCAGGCCAATCGTCGATGCGTCGAGATAGTGCCAGTCGGTCGGCGGAATAAGCCGGGGCTCATCGCTCCGGTACTCGCGCACCGTCAGGCTGGCCTGAGACGTGTCGAGGCTGGCGGCCGGATAGGTCAGCGGATAGCGATACACGGCCTGGCCGGGCGCCGCAGTCTGGACGTTATCGACCATGATCTCCTCGAGCGCGGGACCGACAATCGGCCGGCCGTTCTCGCGCGCGATTGGGACCGTGGTCGTCAGCCGGTCGTTCCCGGCTGGGGCGGTGGCGTCCCAGCCGGTCCAGACAATGGTGTAGCCCTGGCGCATGAGGTAGCCGGTCCCGACGTCCTGGGCCGTGCACGGGTCGTTGATCGGCGGGAACTCGGGCGGCGCCCGGAACGGAAAGTTCAGCGGCAGGTAGGTGATCTTGTTGCCCCGGTTGGTGACATCGAACAGCAGGACCCGGTTGCCCCGATCCGGGTCACACGGCTTCAGGATGTAAAAATCGGTGGCATACTCAACTCGACCGCGGGCGTTGCGGGGGGCCAGGGCAATGTCGGTGATGACCGCGTTGAGCGGGCTCTCGGGGTCGAGCTCGCCATAGGCGCGGCCGACCAGCTTCTCATACTGACCGACCTGACCGAAGGACATACCGTCAAAGGTCGGAGACTGGACGCTGTCGATAACAATCCGTGTAATCATGTCTCACCCATTATGGCTTTCCCCGTTTCTGGTGCTGTCGTATGACGCGCGAACAGCCTTGTCAACGCGGCGCCGAGTGCGCCGCTGTCAGGTTTTCTTTTTGTCCCGCGTCGTGTAGAAACTGAGCCTGTGGAACGCGCGTACATGCGCGCACTTGGTCGCGCACTTGGTCGCGCACTTGGTTCAGAAGGGAAACCTCAATGGCACACTCGACAGACTCCCCAGGGGCGAAAGCGCAACGCCGGCGTCCGCTCGACGGCGTGCGCGTCATCGATCTGACCAAAATTGTTGCCGGCCCGAACGCCACCCGTATGCTGGCCACCATGGGCGCCGAGGTGATCCGGGTTGAGTGGCACGATCAGCGGGCGCTCGACCTGCTGCGCGGAGTGCAGCCCAGAGCCCCCGGCGGCGCGGCCGACAGCCTCAACCGCAGCGGCCTGTTCAACAACATCAACCCCGGCAAATACGGCATTACCCTCAACATGAGCCTGCCCCAGGGCCGCGATCTGTTCAAACGTCTGATCGCCCGCTCCTCGGTCCTTTGCGAGAACTACAGCCCGGGCCAGATGGACCGCTGGGAACTCGGCTATGAGGTCTTGCGCGAGATCAACCCCGAGTTGATTTATCTGCAGATCAGCGGCATGGGAAAGTCGGGCACCTATGACGACTATCTGAGCGTCGGGCCGACCGCCCAGGCTCTGTCGGGTCTGACCCATATGTCAGGGCTGCCCGACCCCATGCCGCCGGCCGGTTGGGGCTATTCGTATCTCGACCACTCCACCGGCTACTACGGGGCGATGCACGTGCTGATGGCGTTGATCCAGCGGCGCAAGACCGGCCAGGGGTGCTATATCGATCTGTCCCAGGCCGAGACCGGGCTGATGGTGTCTGGAACGGCTACCCTTGAGGCCCAGCTGAGCGGCAAACCGACCCGGCGCTACGGCAACCGGATGCCGGTTGCGGACTGGACGCCGCACGGCGCCTACCCGTGTCGGGGAGACGACGCGTGGATTACTCTGGCGGTCCAGACCGACGAGCAGTGGCGGGAGCTGGTGGCCGAGATGGGCTCCCCTGAGTGGGCCGGCGAGGCCCGCTTCCAGACTGCGGCCGGACGCAGGGCGGCCGAAGACGAGCTCGACCGACGGCTGGCCGAGTTCACAAAAAACGAGGGGCGCTACGACCTCATGACGCGGCTCCAGAAACGCGGTGTGCCGTCCGGCGTGGTCCAGAAGTCGGTTGATCGTTTCACCCGCGACCCGCAGCTGAAGGCGCGTGGCGCGTTTGTGTCCTTGCCCCACTCCGAAATCGGAACCTGGCCGGTCGAGGATTTTCCGGCTCGCGTCCAAAACATGCGGCTCAGCGTTGGCGGGCTGCCGGGCCGGGGCGCTCCGTGCATGGGCGAGGACAATGACAGGGTGTATCGTGACGTGCTGGGGCTCTCCGCTGAGGAGATTGCCCAGCTCAGAGAGGACTGGATCATTTGAACAGCCAAGCCGCCTTAAGCCAAGCCCTTGAGGGCAGAGTGGTTGTGGAGTGTGGTGACGAGCGCGGAGAGTTTGCCGGCCTGTTGCTGGCCTCGTTCGGCGCCGAGGTGATCAAGCTGGAGGGGCGGGAGGGCTCCAACTCGCGCCGCCTGGGACCCTTCGCCTCCCCGCAGCCCGACCCGGAACACAGTTTGTGCTTCTGGCGCTACAACCTGGGCAAGAAGAGCGTCGGTCTCGACCCCGCTCAGCCGGCCGCCCGGGGAGCGCTGGAGCGGCTGGTCCGGCGCGCCGATATCGTCATTGATTCCGGCCCGGCCGCTGATGTCGAGCAACGCCTCAACCTGTACCGCGAGGTGCAGGCCGACAAGCCCGGCCTCATCATCTGTACGCTCACCCCGTTCGGGCTGGACGGTCCGTACCGCGACCTGACAATGACCGACCTGACCCAGCTGGCCATGGGCGGGGTGATGGCCTCGTGCGGCTACGATCCGGGGCCGGACGGGGTCTACGACACCCCGCCGATCGCGCCCGGTATGTGGCAGGCCTACCACATCGCCTGCGAACACGCGGTCCTGGCCGTGGCTGCGGCGCTCAACTTTCGTGAGCTGACCGACGAGGGCGACTGCATCGATGTCTCGATCCATGAGGCGGTCAGCACCTGCACCGAGGTGGCGCTACCCTGCTATATCTACAACCAGGACGTGGTCGGGCGGCAGACCGGCCGCCACGCCGCCACGGCCAAGACACCGGCCTGGCTGCGTCGGACCAAAGACGACCGCTATGTGAAGGCCTTTCTGTTCTGGGGCAGCCGCGATGTACGGATCATTGCCGAAATGCTGAACGAAGTCGGCCTTGAGCACGACCTTGAGTCGGACGCCTATCGCCAGCTGAGCGAGCGCTCCCCGGCCAAGGCCAACAAACATCTGAGCGCCCAGGTCGACCG
>WTHE01000074.1 GCA_011523315.1 Candidatus Binatota bacterium | reverse complement strand
GGGACGAGCCGTCGCCCTCCAGACACACTACCGGCCGGTCCGGCGCGGCGGCGGCGGCACCGGCCGCGCACGGCAGACCCTGGCCGATTGAGCCGCCGGTCAGGGCCATATAGGTGAAGGGCGGGGCGCCGGCCGCCATCGGATAGTAACCAAAGCCGGCGGTCGCCCCCTCGTCCATCACAATGGCGTTGTCGGGCTGGAGGGCCGCCACCGCCTGGCACATATGGCGTGGCGTCAGCGGGCCGCTCGGCGGCGCCGGCCGGTCGGGGGTGGGTGCCTGGCGTTCGGGCGGCGCGTCGAGCGCCTCGGCCAACGCGATGACCGCGGCGGCCGGGTCGCCCTCGGCGCCACACGCTTCGAGCAACTCGGCGTCTTCGGCGTACAGCTCGCTGCGGTTGTTGGGATAGCCGAAAAAGGCGACCGGTTTGGCGGCGCCGGCCAGCACCAGGGTCTTATACGGCTCCAGAACCTGGCGGGCCGGCTCTGGGGCGTAGGGAATCTTGTCCGGGCATATCAGGCCGCGCCCCCGGTCCTGGACCGAGGGAAAGGTCGGGGCCAGGACCTTGCAGCCGGTGGCTTGGGCGATCCGGTCGGCCGCCCGTAAGCCTGCGGCCCGCAGCGCGCTGCCGCCCAGCACCAGCGCCGCCCCGGGCCGGCTCAGAGCCCGCGCCGCGCGCTCGACCGCCTCGGGCTGGGGCGGAGCGGGCTGCGAGAGCAGCGGTTGGGGGAGGGGCTGGCTGACCTTTGCCCACTGCATATCGCCGGGCAGGATCAGGGTGCCCGGCCCGCTCGGCCGCTGGGTGGCTCTGGCAATCACCTCGGCCATGTCGGCAGCGGCGTCCTCTACCCTGGTCGGCGTTTTGACAAAATGGGCCATGGGCTGGGCCAGGGTTGCAATGTCAGAGGTCAGCGGCGCGTCTGCGGCGATGTGCCAGGTAGCGTGTTCTCCAACGACGGACACGACGGGTGAGTTGGCTTTGCGGGCGTTGTGCAGATTGGCCAGACCGTTGGCCAGGCCGGGACCAAGGTGGAGAAGGGCCAGGGCCGGCCGGCCGGTGATCCGGGTGTAGCCGTCCGCCGCACCCGTACACACCCCCTCGAAGACGGACAGGACGGAGCGGATCTGGGGGCAGCGGTCGAGCGCCTCGACCAGGTACAGTTCGGTCGTCCCCGGATTGGCAAAGCAGACATCGATGCCGGCTGCGGCCGCAGTTCGAATGACCGCCTCAGCCCCTGTCATCGCGGTGTTCGGTGGTGTCCCGGTGTGTTCGGTCGCCATAGCAACTCCTCCTCTCCCGAGAACATGCTGGACAGCGGTCGGGGAGTCAAGCTGTGAAGCGGACCGGGATTCTGGACACGCGGACCGAATTTTGGCACCCTACTCCCCACCTGTTGTTGTCTGTATGCACCTGGAAATCTTCAAAGTCTTCTGTGACGTGGTCGAGACGGGGAGTTTTTCCCGGGCGGCGTCCAAGAATCTGCTGACCCAGTCTGCGGTCAGTCAGCAGATCCGTAGTCTCGAAGCCCACTACAACCGGCAGCTGGTCGAGCGTTCTCGGGGACGCATCCGACTCACCCAGGCCGGGGAAGCCCTCTACCAGGTCGGGAAGCAGATCTCCCAAAAGTATCGCCAGATCGAAGAGGAGCTACAGGCCCTGTCGCACACGGTAGCCGGGAGCGTGCGGGTCAACACGGTCTACAGTGTCGGGCTGTACGAGCTGTCCGCTCCGCTCAAGCACTACCTCCAGACTTTTCCCGAGGTCGAGGTCCACCTCGAGTACACCCGGGTCAACAAGATCTACGAAGACGTGAGCCGTGGGGATATTGACCTGGGCATCGTGGCCTACCCGACCAAACGCTCCCAGATTGTGGTGACGCCGTTTCGTGAGGATCGGCTGGTCCTGGTGTGTGCGCCGCAGCACCCGTTTGCCGCCCTCAGCAGCCTGCCGATGAAAAGCCTGGACCGGGAGAAATTCGTCGGTTTTGAGCGCGATATTCCGACCCGCCGGGCGCTGGACCGGATTTTTCGTCAACACCATGTCCGGGTCCAGTACACCACAGAGGTGGACAATATCGAAACCGTCAAACGGATCGTCGAACTCGGCTCAAGCCTGGCCATTGTCCCTGAGCCGAGTATTGTGCAGGAGGTCCAAAACAACACCCTGAAGGTGATTCCCTTTGTCGACGAGGTGGTGATGCGGCCGCTGGGAATCATCTCCAAGCGGGGCCGTCGTTTCACCCCGGCAGTACAGGAGTTCGTGCGCTTCCTGCAGAGCGAATCGCGGTCCACGACACGCCCCACCCCGGCGCTGCGGGCCACGTCCTAGGCCCGGTTCAGGCGTGGGCTGAGACCGCAGCGCCGGAGACTGTCGGGCTAGACAGGCTTGGGAAATTTTGGCATTTTACCCCCTATTCTCATGCTGGACGAAGGGTCAGGCTCTGGAGCATACGCTATGGCACGAAAGAAAATTGCACTGATCGGCGCGGGCAATATCGGGGGTACGCTGGCTCACCTGTGCGCCCTCAAGGGACTCGGCGATGTGGTTCTGTACGACGTGATTGACGGCCTGCCCCAGGGTAAGGCGCTCGACCTGCTCGAAGCCGGACCGATTGAGGGCTACGACGTGAACCTGACCGGCACGACCAGCTACAGCGACATTCAGGATGCGGACGTGTGCATCGTGACCGCCGGAGTGGCCCGCAAGCCGGGCATGAGCCGAGACGACCTGCTGGGCATCAACTGCAAAATCATGCGCGAGGTCTCGGAGAACATCGCCAGCTATGCGCCGAACAGCTTTCTGATCGTGATTACCAACCCGCTCGACGCCATGGTGACCCTGGCCAAACGTGTCACCGGCTTTCCCAAAAATCGGGTCGTCGGCCAGGCCGGGGTGCTCGACTCGTCTCGCTACCGGACCTTTATCGCCCAGGAGCTGAACGTGTCGGTCAAAAACGTGACGGCCATGGTCCTGGGCGGCCACGGCGACGATATGGTGCCGGTGCGGAGCTACTGCCAGGTCGGCGGCATTCCGATTGAGCGGCTGATCGCGGCCGACCGACTTGAGGAGATCGAGAACCGAGTCCGCCAGGCCGGCGGTGAGATCGTGGCCTTGCTCAAGACCGGCTCGGCCTTCTATTCGCCGGCTTCGGCTGCGGTCCAGATGACCGAGGCCTACCTGTACGACAAGAAGCACATCCTGCCCTGTGCGGCCTACCTCGAAGGCGAGTACGGGATTGAGGGTGTGTATTTTGGCGTGCCGGTGAGCATCGGAGCCGGCGGGGTCGAACGGGTCGTGGACATTGCGCTGAGCGACAAGGAAAAGCAGGAGATGCAGGTGTCGGTCAGCCATGTACAGGAACTGGTCGCCGCCATGGACACGGTCTTGGCGCAAAACGCATAGGG
>WTHE01000566.1 GCA_011523315.1 Candidatus Binatota bacterium | reverse complement strand
GAGCGCGGGGACGCGGTCGGCGTGAGGGGACCGGATGGCCTCAAAAGGCAAAATTTTTTTGGGACAGCAAGGAAAAATCAGCACTTTTTATCACGTATCTTCCCAGCACACAGGCACCCCGTCCTGCTTTGGCTTCTGGAGCATTTTATTCGCAATTTTTCCAGATTTATTCACGTTTCGAGGCACGGAAGCGTGAATCGCTCTACCCCTCCCCTTTCCCCTCGGCCACCACCTGGGCCTCGGCCAGGGTTGCGGTATGGGTCAGGGTGAGGTGCAGACGCCGAACACCGAGTGAGGCGGCGTAGGCTTTGGCCCGGTCCGACAGGCGAACCTCGGGGCGACCCCCCAGCTGGCGTCGGACCTCAATGTCAAGCCAGCCGAGCCGCGGCCCCCAGCCCTGGCCCAGCGCCTTCATGACGGCCTCCTTGGCCGCGAAACGGGCCGCATAACTCTGATAGGTTGCCCGCCCTCGCCGCTCGCAGTAGGCCTGCTCCCCAGGGGTGAACACACGGTCCCGAAAACGCCGCCCGCTACGCGGGTTGGTCACCGCAGCCCGAATCCGTTCGACTTCCGTCAGGTCGGTGCCGATGGCGACGATCATGGAACACGACCGGGCCTAACACGCGCTGCACGAGTGGCAGGTGCTCACGTCGCACGGCGGTGTCTGTCGCCCCAGCAGGGCTTTGCGCCACTCCACCCACAGGTACTGTTTGCTGACCGAATGATCGATGAAATCCCACGGCAGCAGCTCTTGGGCGTCGTAGCGGCGGTGGACGAAGAAATCGGGGCTGGGCGACTGCCCCTCGGAGGCGGATTTGGCCGCCCGCCGACGCTGTTGAATGACCTTCCACCAGTCACCGCCGGCACGGTGTATCGCCAGCAGCAGTTCTCCAGTCCGACGGTCGCCCCGGGACAACAGGGTCTGGTAGTAGGCTTCGCGGGGCGACTCGGTGTCAACCCGCACCCGCGGCAGACCGGCCAGGCGCCGGCGCAGCCCGTTCAGCTTGGTCCGCAGGCTGGCCAGCGTTTCCATCGGCTCCCACTGCAGGGGCGTCCAGGGTTTGGGCGAGAAGGCGTTGACCGACAGGGTCAGCCCGCCGACGACCGCGCCGGCGGCGGACAGGCGCTGGTAAATTTCGCGGCTCAGCTCGGCAATCGCCTCAACATCCTCCGGCGTCTCGGTCGGCAGACCCAGCATGAAGTACAGCTTGAGCGACGGCACCCCGCCGCCCACCAGCCACTCGGCGGCGCGCAGGATCTCGGGCTCGCTCAGGTTCTTATTGATCAGCCGCCGCATCCGCTCCGAGCCCGCTTCGGGAGCCAGGGTGACCGAGCGATTTTTGGTCTGACCGATGGCGACGGCCAGCTCTTGGCTCACCACATCGGCCTTGAGCGACGAGGGCGACGCCCGCCCGCCGGCTTGACCGATGAACTCGCACAGGCCGGCGATCCCCGGCTGACTGGCCATCTCGGCGCCAACCAGCCCGATGGTCGAACGCTGCTTAAGCCCATCGGTCACCTGCCGTTTGATATTCTCGGCGCTGCGGTAACGGACGGGTCGATACATATAGCCGGCCGCACAAAAACGGCAGCCCCACTCGCAGCCCCGGCTGGCCTCAATCAGATACATGTCGCCAAAGACCGCCTCCGAATTCAGGATCTGCGAGCGGGTCGGATAGGCGTCCAGGTCCTGGACCAGGCGCCGTTGCACGACGGGCTGTCCGGGGCCGCTGTAGTCAAGCCGGGTCAAACGTCCGGCGTCGTCGTAGGAGGGCCTGAACTGGGTCGGCAGGTAGGCGCCGTCCAGGGCGCTCAGCCGCTCGAGCCGCTCGGCCCGGCTCAGACCTGCCGTCCGGAGCTGGGCGTAGCGCTCCAGGAACTCCGGAATCATTTCCTCGCCCTCACCGATCAAAAACAGGTCAATAAAATCGGCGACCGGTTCGGGGTTGAGAAAGGTGGCCGGCCCGCCGGCAATGACCAGCGGATGCCGGTCGTGGCGCTCGGCGGCCAAGAGCGGCAGATGGGCGGCGGCCAGGATATCGAGGATGTGGAGATAATCGGTTTCAAAAGACACCGAGAAGGCCAGCAACTCGAAGTCGGCCAGGGGTCGCTGGTTCTCCAGGGAGGCGAGCGGGGTGCGGGTGCGGCTCAGCGCGACGGCTTCGTCCGGGTCGGGCAGAAAAGCCCGCTCGCAGCGGCAGTGGGAATCCTGAGAAAAAATTCGGTAGGCAGCCTGAAAGCCAAGGTTGGCCATCCCAACCGCGTAGCGATTGGGATAAATCAGACACACGGACGACTCGCCGTCCGGGCCGGCCGAAAACAGCCGGGTTTCGGCCGCCAGGCGGAGACGGGCGCGCTGTGTCGTCAACCACATGGCCCGACACTATCCGCCCGCTGGTGTCGGCGCAAGCCGCGCCCAGCCCCGCCCAGCACAGCGTCTCACTTCGCCTGCTTGCGCAAAAATGCCGGGATATCGTAGCTATCGCTGGCCTCGGCGGCGGGCGGAGTCTCGGCGGTTTCCTCGGCGGTCTTGCCGGTCTGCCGCTTCCGCTGCCAGGTCGGCGTATCGAGATCGTCATCAACGAGCGTGCCGAGGTGGACGACCTTACGCGGTCCGGCCGGCGTTCGCAGCCCACCCTTGACCGAGCTGAGCGTCGGCGGGCGGGCGTCCTGAACCGCCGACTCGGCCTCGTCGAAGCCGGTGGCGATAACGGTAATCGACAGATCCTCTCCCAGCGACTCGTCAATCACCGCGCCGAAGATGATGTTGGCCTCTTCGTCCGCCTCGTCCTGGATGAGCGTGGCCGCCTCGTTGACCTCGTGCAGGGTCATACTCGGTCCGCCGGTCACATTGATGAGGATGCCTCTCGCTCCACTGATGGAAATATCTTCCAGCAGCGGGCTGGCAATCGCCCGTCGCGCGGCTTCCTCGGCCCGCCCCTCGCCGTTGGCCGTTGCCGCGCCCATGATCGCCATGCCCATCTCGGCCATGATCGTCCGCACGTCGGCAAAGTCGAGGTTGATCAGGCCGCCGACCGTAATCAGGTCGGAAATGCCGCGCACCGCCTGGAGCAATACCTCGTCGGCCTTGTGGAAGGCTTCGAGCAGCGGCTGGCTGCGGCTGGCCACGGCCAGCAGCCGCTGATTCGGAATCGAGATCAGGGTATCGACGTTGTCCTTGAGCTCGCGAATCCCCTCTTCGGCCTGGCGCATGCGCCGGCGCCCCTCAAACAGGAAGGGTTTGGTCACCACACCAACAGTCAGCGCGCCGGTCTCCTTGGCAATCCGGGCCGCAACCGGAGCTCCCCCGGTGCCCGTACCCCCGCCCATACCGGCGGTGATGAAGACCATATCGGCCACCTGCAAGAGCCCGCCGATCTCCTCCTCGCTCTCAATCGTGGAGCGGCGTCCGA
>WTHE01000142.1 GCA_011523315.1 Candidatus Binatota bacterium | reverse complement strand
CTCGCGAATCGCCAGCAGCACGTGGCTGGTGCCTTTCTTGGGCGCCAGGCTCAGTTCGACCCGGTCACTGAAAATCACCAGGCCGACCTTGTCGTTATTGCTGATGGCCGAAAAGGCGAACAGGGCGGCCATCTCGGCCGCCATCTCGCTCTTGAGCTGAGAGACCGTGCCAAAACGGGTCGAGGCGCTGGCATCGACCAGGACCATCACCGTCAGCTCACGCTCCTCGACAAAGCGTTTGACGTGCGGGATTCCGGTCCGGGCGGTGACGTTCCAGTCAATCGCCCGGATATCGTCGCCCGGCAGATAGTGGCGGACCTCAGAGAACTCCATGCCCTGGCCCTTGAACGCGCTCTGGTACTGGCCGGCAAACAGATCGCTGACCAGATGGCTGGTCCGCACGTGGATCTTGCGGACGGTGTTGAGTTGTTCGGTGCGAAGAGGAAACGGATCCTCCTGTCCTGGATATACGGCTGGCACGTTTCCTCTTCTCAGCATGGCGGTCCTGCCTAGTCCCGGCTCGCGTTCCCGCACCGCCTAGGGCACTGGCACGCCATCCAGAATCCGCTCCACGATGCTGTCCGAGCTGATGTCTTCGGCCTCGGCCTCGTAGGTCACGATCACCCGGTGGCGCAACACATCCGGGGCGAGCAATTTCACGTCTTGGGGGGTCACATAGCCGCGCCCGCCCAGCAGGGCGTGGGCCTTGGCGGCCAGCGTCAGATACAGGGTCGCCCGTGGTGAGGCGCCATACTGAATGAAGCGTTGCAGGTCGAGCTGGTAGGCCGCAGGTTCGCGGGTGGCAAAGATCAGGTCGAGAATATAGTCCTTGATTTTGTCATCGAGGTAGATGTGATCGACCAGGCGCCGCAACCGGACGATGTCGTCCGTGCTCAGCACGGTCCGGACGCCTGGAGGCTCGGCGGTCGAGGCCATCAGCTCCAGAATGCGGCGCTCTTCCTCTTTTGACGGATAGCTGACCCACACCTTGAGCATGAAGCGATCCACCTGAGCCTCGGGCAACGGGTAGGTGCCTTCCTGTTCAATCGGGTTCTGGGTCGCCAGGACCAGAAACGGCGCGGGCAGCGGGTAGGTTGCTTCGCCAATGGTCACCTGACGTTCCTGCATGGCTTCGAGCAGGGCACTCTGCACTTTTGCCGGCGCGCGGTTGATTTCGTCGGCCAGCACAATGTTGGCAAAAATCGGCCCTTTCTTAGTGGTAAAGCTGCCGTCGCGCGGACTGTACACCAGGGTGCCGATCAAATCGGCCGGCAACAGGTCAGGAGTGAATTGCAGGCGCTGGAAGCTGGCGCTCAGGGTCTGGGCCAGGGTCTTGACCGACAGGGTCTTGGCCAAACCCGGCACGCCTTCGAGCAGAACGTGGCCGTTGGCCAGCAGGCCGATCAGCAGCCGCTCGATCAGCGCCTGCTGGCCAACAATAACCCGCCCGATTTCTTCCCGCAGCCGGGTGAGCGCGGGCGCCTGGGCCTGCACCTGCTCGCCAAGCGCGGTGATGCCAACGGTCGCCTGCTCCTGCTCGACAACACGATCCTCATCCATAGTGTGCAACGCTCCTCCGCTCGCCGACCGGCCTACGCGGACGGGGCGGCGTGGCATGTGCCGCTGCCGCCGTCCTCATCCCTCGCTCGCTTTATGCTTGACAATGCCCAGGGGGGTGTATACGAACAGGGCACGCTCAGGCTCTTCATCATGACCAGACAACCATATCTCAGCCAAATGTAGGGGATGTATGCACATTCTTCAATCTCCCTGGTTCCCTTTGCCAGGAGCTGGTTGTACTCACGTCGTCCGGCAACGTGGCTCATCCGGGGTGTTTCGTCCACGGCTCAGACTGCACCCCTGGGTCGTGCTGGTCGCGCTGTGTGTGGCCGGAGTCCTGCCGGGCAGCGTCCCGCAGGCGCGGGCTGCGGCAAAGTCGGTTGTTGAGATTGCCCAGAATACGATGCCTGCGGTCGTCAATATTTCGACCACCCAAAAACCCGGATCGCGCTCTCAAGGGCGACAGCAGTCTCCCCCGATGCCCGGTCCGTTTGGCCCGGGTGATCCGTTTGGCGAGTTTTTTCGGCGGTTCGGCCCGGAGCGTCCGCCCTCGGACAGGCGGCGTGGCGTGGGGTCTGGTTTTATCATCAGCCAGGACGGCTATATCGTCACCAACAATCACGTCATCGATGGGGCAGACACGATCACCGTCCGCATGTCTGACGAGGAAGAGTACCAGGCCACAAAAATCGGCTCAGACGAAAAGACAGATCTGGCGCTGCTCAAGATCGAACCCGACCAGCCCCTGCCGAGCGTCCCCTTTGGGCAGTCGGCCGGTCTTGAGGTCGGCAACTGGGTGATCGCCATCGGCAATCCGTTCGGGCTGAGCCAGACCGTTACGCTCGGAATCGTGAGCGCCAAGGGACGGGTCATCGGCGCCGGCCCATACGACGATTTCATTCAAACCGACGCGTCCATCAATCCGGGCAATTCCGGGGGGCCGCTGCTCAACCTGCAAGGCGAGGTCGTCGGGGTCAACACAGCCATCTACAGCCGCATCGGCGGCAACATCGGCATTGGCTTTGCCATCCCGATTGATCTGGCCAAGTCGATTGTCCAGCAGCTGCGAGAAACAGGCGCGGTCACCCGCGGCTGGCTGGGGGTGATGATTCAGGCCGTCACCCCGGAGCTGGCCAAGTCGTTTGACCTGGCCGAACCCAAGGGCGCCCTGGTAGCCGAGGTGACGCCCGACAGCCCGGCCCACAAAGCGGGTCTGGAGCGGGGGGACATCATCGTTGCCTTTAACCAGACGGAGATCGGCGATTCGCGCGAACTGCCCGCTCTGGTTGCCCAGACGCCGGTTGGGACACAGGCAAAAGTCGGCGTCCTGCGCGGCGGCCAGAGCCAAACCGTGACGGTCACCCTGGGCGAACTCAAGGATGAGCAGGTTCAGCTCGCCGGCGGTGAAGCCGGCACCCGTAACTGGGGCATGACCGTCGCCGACATCACGCCCGAGGTCCGCCGCCAGCTTCAGCTCGACGCCGCTCAGACAGGCATCGTCGTATCCGAGGTCGAGCCGGGCAGCGCGGCCCAGCGGGCCGGGATTCAGCGCGGGGATGTCATCGAGGAGGTCAACCGCCAGGCCGTGGCATCGGTCAGCGAGTTCACAACCATCCTGTCTGAGATGAACGAGAAGGACAGCCTGCTGCTCCTGGTGCGCCGCAACGACTTCACCTCTTTCTTCGCCCTGCGCCAGGAAGACTGAGCGCACAAACCGGCTCCTCCTTGTGGTGGCGTAAAGAAACGGCTCACAGGACTGCTTAACACGCCCCAAGTGCCCGTGTATCCGTTAGAGATTGACGTCGCGCGATTCAGCGTCGGCGAGTAAGATCAGGCACCGAACCGGACCTGATA
>WTHE01000019.1 GCA_011523315.1 Candidatus Binatota bacterium | reverse complement strand
CCGCCCAGAATGACGGGCACGCCCGGAAACACCTCGCGGCACAGTTCGACCACCCGTTGCGGACCCATATACCAGTAGGTCATGACCGAGGTGACGAGAATGGCGTCCGGTCGCGGGCGAGCGCTCAGCTCACGACGAAAAATGTCTTCGGGCAGGCCGTAGCGGGAAAACCGGCGGGGGACGAAGCTCAGGCAGGCCGGGGTTGGCACGGTCTCCCGATGAAAGTGGCCGGTGCCGTACTTGCGCAGCTTGGGGCTTGTGCGCCGCTGACGGCGCAGCAGCTCGGGCTGCCACTTGTCCAGACAGTCGATGACCTCGACCCGCACGCCGCGCTGACGCAGGAAGGCTGCGATATACAGCAGGCCCAGGGGCTTGGTCCACAGGTCGTAGGCCGTGAAATCGTAGATCCAGGGATTGATGCACAGAACGGAAGGTGTCCGCATGGTGACCCGATTGTGCGCCATTTGGCAGCGCCGGACAAGCCGCGGCTAGGCCGGGTCTTGAGCGGGGTAGGGCCGCAACACCTGTTCGAGCGAAGAGGTGTGGTCAAAGAAGGACAGGGTGCGCAGCAAGACCCGATCAACAACCGCGTCGGGACACGAGGCGCCGCAGGTCAGGGCGATATCAAGCGGACGCTTGGCCGGCAGCCAGCCGCTCGTATGGGTGATCCGGTGGGTGTCCAGCAGAAAGTGCCGGGCCGTGTCTGCGGACACGATATCGTCGGCATTCTGGATGAAATAGGTCGGCATGGCAGCCTGGCACAACTCAACAATGTGGGAGGTGTTGGAGGAGTTATAGCCGCCGACGACCAGGCCGAGGTCGGCGCCGCGCTCAATCAGCGCATAGGTCGCGTTCTGGTTCTCGTTGGTCGCATAACACAGGGTGTCCGAGGTGTCGGCAAAGGTCTCGGCCAGGCGCTCCTGGCCGTAGCGGTCGGCCAGGGCCTGGCTCAAGACCCGGGCAATCTGCCGGGTTTCCGAAGCCAGCATGGTGGTCTGATTCACCACCCCGATCCGGCCCAGATGGCGGTCCGGGTCAAAGCCCGGGGAACATTTATGCCCGAAGTGGTCGAGGAAGACGGTCCGGGTCGCCGGCCCGAATGCGCCCCGGATAATATCCCCCAGCAGCCGGGCTTCGGTCAGGTCGAGGACCACCACGGTCGGCGCATTCTGCACACTGTGGGAAAAGGTCGCCCGGGTCTCCTCGTGGGTGGCTTTGCCGTGCACGACCACCGTGTAGTGTTTGGTGCCGAGCTGGGCGCTGCGCTTCCACACCCGTTCGACGAACGGACAGGTGGTGTTGTAGGTGTAGGGGTCGAGCCCTCGGGCGGCCAGGCTGGCCTGGATTTCGAGCGTGGTGCCAAAAGCCGGAACGACCACGATATCGTCCGGGTTCAGCTCGTCCCAGGCAATCAGCTGGCGGCCGGAAGAGGAGAACAGGAAACGTACCCCGCGGTCCTGCAAGTCCTGGTTCACGTCCGGGTTGTGGATCATTTCGCTTAGAAAAAAGATGCGCCGCTCGGGATGGGCGGCCAGCGTCTGGTAGGCGATTTCCACCGCGTTCTCGACGCCGAAGCAGAACCCGAAGTGACGGGCCAGAATGAAACGCACCGGGCCGAAGTCGAGCAGACTAGGGCTCAGGTCTTGCTTGCGGGGGTCCTGCTGCTGGCGCGCCTGTTTGACCCGCGAGATGATCGGGCTGGTATAAAAATCCGGGATGTCAAACTGGCGGGCCATGGTGCTGGACGCTCGTTGTGTCGGCTGGCGACCGCACGGTGCTAGCAGATTCGGGTCCGGCCCGCAACGGGTCGGCTGGCGGGAGCTAGCCGTGCTTGGCGATCACCTCATCAGCAAACCGCTCCAGGGCCGCGTCGGGGCTGTCGTGGCGCAGCGCCCGGACGTTGATCAACAGACGGTCCACTCCCAGCTCCTGGTAGGCCGACAGGCTGTCGGCGCCCTGGCGGTAGTAATCCCAGTAGGCGGTGATTTCGAGCTCGGCCCGATTGCGACCCTGACGGCGACACTCGTCGTCCAGCGCCCGCATATGTGCCCGGTACTCGTCCAGATCCTTGCCGATCACATACCAGCCGTCGCCGTGGCGCACGGTGCGCCGGATGGCGGGCGCGCTCACCCCGCCGATGACCAGCGGCACGCCGCCGGCCTGGGCCGGGGCGGGTCGCATCTGAAAGCCCTGCCAGCGGACGAATTCACCCTGAAAATCGACCTCCTGGCCACTCCAGACGGCTTTGAGGGCGGCCAGGTACTCGTCCGAGCGTTTGCCGCGCCGTGCAAACGGGACGCCAATGGCGGTAAACTCCTCTTGCAGCCAGCCGATGCCCAGGCCGAGCATCAAACGCCCCTGGGACAGGTGATCGATCGACGCGGCCCATTTGGCCAGATACAGAGGATTGGTCTGGGGTAGGATATTGACCCCGGTGCCGAGCCGCAGACGGCTGGTCGCCGCAGCGATAAAGGTCAGGGCGACCAGCGGGTCGATGATCGCGGCGTCGGGCTGAAACGGCACTTTGCCGCTGGGGTTGTAGGGGTACACCGAGTCGTAGTGTTTGGGGATGATGACGTGCTCGGCCGTCCAGACCGACTCATAGCCGAGACGCTCGGCCTTGTGTACGAACGGAATCACAACCTGCGGGTCAGTGAACTCGCCCAGATTGATCGGGACGATACCGAATTTCATGGCCGCTTCCTTTCTCCTCGGGCGCGTGTGGCCGGTGTAGGAGGGCGTCGAAGGCGTGGCGATTGCCGGCAAAAACGTTCAGGTCAACCCGGCCGCTGATGCCGGCCACCCTGCCCCTAGCACTGTACTGCCAAAAGGTCCAGCGGTTACGGAAGACGCCGCGGGGTGCCATCAGCACCTCCCTGACCCACAGCCGCTTGAGCGGCAGCCCCTGGAGATAGGCAGCGTAAAAATCGTACGTGGTGTAGATCACGGGTCGCGTCTGATACGCCTGTTCGAGACGATCCAGAAACACCTCCAGTTCGCGCTGAAACCGGGCCGGTGTGGGACGGACCTTTGAGTTGCCGCTGAACTCAAGATCGACCGCCGGGGGCAGGGCTGCGGCCTCGTGCGGGACGGTGGCCACAAAGTGGGCGGCCTGTTTGGCGCCGGGCGTGCGCAGGGTAAAAAAATGGTAGGCGCCCCGTCTGAGGCCCAGCCGGTCCGTTTCGGCCCAGTTGCGAACAAACTGGCGGTCAACCCAGTCGCCCCCCTCGGTGGCCTTCATATACACGAAGTCAACCCCGGTTGCGACGACCAGCGGCCAGTCGATGCGGCCCTGGTGATGGGAGACATCGAGCCCGCGGATGGGATAGGCGGCCCGGCTCGGCGTATTCGGGATCCACACCCCGGTCAGATAGAGCCACGCGGCGGCGCTCAGCAGCGTGCCGGCCAGGGCCAGCCCGCCGACCCCTATCA
>WTHE01000629.1 GCA_011523315.1 Candidatus Binatota bacterium | reverse complement strand
CCACATGGCTGGAGGCAAACACCAGCAGCAGGATGAGCAAGGCGTAGCGCCGGTAGGCCGGCGTGATGGCCGGTGCGGTTGCGGGGATCGGCTCGGATATGGGCTGTGGGGCTATGCGCGTTTCCAATAGGGGTCTCCCGGACGGCCGGCTCGACACTCCCGCTTCCTGTAACCGAGACTCCGCCAAAACGCCAGCCCGCAGCCGATTGCATTCGGACACCGGAGCACGCATATAGAGAAGACCTCAAGCCCCACCAGGGAGGAAAGCGATGGCAGCCTATATCATTGTTGACGTGAAAGTGACCGACCCCAACACCTATCAGGGTTACGCCAAGCTCGTCCCGGCAACGGTCGAAGCCTACGGCGGCAAATTCATTGTGCGCGGCGGCCAGGCCGAAAATCTGGAGGGCGACTGGCAGCCCAACCGGGTCGTGGTGCTGGAGTTTGAGAGCGTCGCCCAGGCCAAGGCGTGGTGGAACTCCGACGAATACCGCGAACCCAAGGCCCTGCGGCAGAGCGCCTCTCAGGCCCAGATGATTGTCGTCGAGGGCGTCTGAGCCGCGCGCCGCCTTGGCGGACTGCCCTCCAGACGCCTGCCGGGAATAATTCCGCCTCTCAGCAGTTTCTACTGAGGAGTGAGACGTGTGAGAGGAGAGGGTATGGCAATCATCTGGTCGGGACTCCTGATAGCGGGGCTGCTGTTCGGCGCCTCCCCCGCTTCGGCCGAGCTGCAAATCGGCGACACCCTGGACACCACGAACTGGCAGGAGGCCGAAGGCTTGATGCCCGAAGCCATTCTGCGCCGTTTCGCCTCGGGTCAGCATATCGCAACCCTCATCGAAATTCCCCCAGGCGGGCTGGAGTGGGGCAGCCGTTTTCTGGAACTGACCGAGGCCAACGCCGGCAAGTATGCCATAGACGCCAAGGGGGTCATGGTCGAGACCGCAACCGGGACATGGCCGCGCTATACCGACGGCGGTTTCCCTTTCCCTGCAATCGACCCGGACGACCCGCATATCGCCAACAAGATCATGTACAATATGGCGCTGGCCGGCGGACCGGTCGATGATGTCGATGTGTTCGTCAACCTGTTCTGGGTCAAGGAAGGCGGCCTCGACCGTTCCATCGACTTCAAGGGCCAGGTCATTACCTATGGGGCGCGCTGGAGCGGCCCCCGCGCCAACCCCGACGAGGTCACGGCCAAAACCCTGCTGTACGGGGTCGCCCCATACGATGCGGTCGGCTTGGCTACGCTGAGCTGGGGCTACCTGGACCCCGAAAAATGGACCTCGTTGTGGACCTTCGTGCCCGTCCTGCGTCGGGTGCGCCGGCTGGCCGCGTCGAATACCTCGGACGGCATATTCGGCTCCCACTTCAGCCGCGACGACGGCGGCACCTTCTCGGGCAAAATTCAGTACTTTGACTGGAAGCTGATCGGCGAGCGGGAGGCCCTGGTGGCCTACACCCTGCCCACCCCGAAAGTCTGGAAACGCGAGGGCACGGCGTTTCGGCTGGCGGCCAACGAGAGCGCGGCGGTCATGCCCTGGCCGGGCAAGAGCAAACTCTTCGATCAGACCGACATCGCCTGGCAGGGCGCGGCCTGGTGGCCGACCAATCTGCATCTGACCAGGCGCCCGGTGTGGATCGTTGAGGCCACGGCCAAAGACCCCTACTACGCCTATGGACGCCAGATTCTCTGGATCGATAAAGAACTCTTCCGGGGCTACTACAAGGAGATCTATGATCGCTCCGGCAAATACTGGAAGACAATTCTGGTCAGCGGCGGTCAAGCCCTGAGCGAAGATCGGGAGTTCTCGACCCGACAGGCGGACTATGGGTTAGCCCTTGACGAACACTCGGCCACCGCCAACGTCGTCCTGCCCCTGCGCGAGGGCAACGATATTCGTGTCAACGTCGGCCTGCTGGAGACCGACTTCAGCTACCAATCCCTGTCGCGCCTGGGCAAGTAGAGCGACTCAGCCCTGTGTGTAATCGACGTAGATCGGCGATGACCAGGCGCGCGACTCGTGATCGGCCAGACAGTCGTCGGCCGGCGTCCGCCTGACCCCGCTCCAGCTCCTGCTCAATAGCCTGCCATATGTTCGTCCGGGCAAAATTGTCCGTGCTTTGTCCATGTATACCAAAGTATACCCGAAAATTGATATACATGGGTAAAATTGGTATACATCACCCATGGACCCTGTACGAAATCCGTTTGCGCCAGGCGCCGGCTCTCAACCCCCTGAGTTGGCCGGCCGAGATGAAATAATTACCAACGCCCAAATTGCCCTTCAACGGATCCTTCGGGGTCAACACGACAAGTCTCAAATCCTTTTGGGTCTTCGAGGAACGGGGAAAACGGTCTTGCTGAACAAAATCGAGCAGGACGCAGAGGGTTATGGCCATTTGACAACATTCCTGGAAGCGCCAGAGGACAACACGCTGGCCGACCTCCTGTACCCCAAAATTACGCAGGTCTTGCGCAAACTGTCGAGGATCGAAAGTGCGAAGGCAAGGGCCCACGCCGCAATGCGAGCCCTGCGCTCATTTGCCAGTGCCTTCAAGGTATCGGTCGGAGACTTTTCGCTTTCCGTCGATCCGGAATCCGGGACGGCCGATAGTGGGGATCTTGAGACCGACCTGACTGAGCTGCTTCTCCGCGTCGGAGAAGCGGCTCGATCCGGGCGCACGGCCTGGACCCTCTTGATCGACGAGGTTCAATACCTCACCGCCGTCGAACTCTCGGCCCTGATCGTCTCGGTACACCGACTCAACCAGAAGCAGTTGCCTGTCATGTTCTTTGGCGCCGGGCTCCCTCAAACCGCCGCGCTGACCGGCAACGCCAAGTCCTACGCGGAAAGGCTGTTCAACTATCCACCTGTCGGACCGCTCGGGAGCGCGCCGGCAAAAGCCGCGATCAGACAGCCGATTGCTGAACAAGGCGAAGCCATCAATAGTGATGCGCTTGAAATGATTATCGAGCAGACCAGAGGCTATCCCTATTTCCTTCAGGAATGGGGATACCAGGCCTGGAATATTGCCGCCACGTCACCGATTACGGACGATGACGTCGTCCAAGCGTCAACAAACGCGATTCGCCGCCTTGACGAAGGGTTTTTTCGCGTCCGCTTTGACCGTCTCACGCCAAAGGAACGTGAATATGTCGTTGCGATGTCAGAACTCGGCACGGGGCCGTACCGCTCCTCAGATGTTGCCGACCAGCTCGGTGTGCGCGTCCAAACATTAGGGCCCAGACGGGCAAAGATCATCAACAAGGGGATGATATATAGCCCCGCTCATGGAGATGTTGCGTTCACGGTACCGCTGTTCGAAGATTATCTGCGGCGAATGGCGAGCCAGGTGGCGAGTTCAGAAAATGAGTAGAAGCGGTCTCAAAAATACCTGATAGGCGCTCTGGAGGCCGTCGATCCTG
>WTHE01000378.1 GCA_011523315.1 Candidatus Binatota bacterium | reverse complement strand
GGACAGACCGGGCCTGGTCTACGCGCTTTTGACTCAAGTAGAGGTCGGTGGTGACCTTCACCAGCCTGTGTTGGGACTCCAAAATGCCCAGCAGGTCAAGAAACTGCTTGCGCGGGACGGCCAGCTTGGTCTCCAGGTCTTTGACCTCCGGGGGCGTAAAACCACCGTCGGCCACCAGCCGCTCCAGGCGGGCGCTCAGCGCTTGCTCAGCCTCGCTCAGCTCCACGCGGTGCGATGGCAGGCGGAGCGTGCTCTGCTCGCGCACCACACAGCGCTCGGCGACTAATTTGTCCGTTACCGCCCGAAAAATTTTCGGCGCAAAGGCAAGCTGACTGCGCAGCGACTCCAGCTCCATGCCCTGGGCCAGGGGCGTGCGGGCATGAAAGTCAGCCAGCACACGATCCACCGTGGCGGTCAGCCGCTGCCACTTGCTGAGCGTCGCGTACGCCTCGGGATGATCGGCGTCCGGCAGGGGCAGAATCTCTGCATCCTGGACCAGGAGCGGCGCGACTTCTTTTTCCTGTGCGTTCACGCCCTGATAGATGTCGTCGAGCGAGACGGCAAACTCGGGCTGTATTTCAATATAGGCGCGACAGGCTTGGAGCAGGTCGGGCGTCCGCAGCAGGGCCAGCCGGTCTTGGATACCGCCCTGCCCTGCCGACCGGGCCTTGAGGCGGCGGTGACGGGTGGCAAAGGGGTTGACCACCTCGCCACCCCCCAGCGTAGCCTGGGCGGTGTGATTACGCACGATGAAGCGGTCGCCACGCAGGGCAACGACCGGCTCCTCGACAACGATCTGGGCAAAGGCGGTCGAGCGGGGCGCAAGGCTGTCCTGACCGTTCAGCAGAATGATTTTTCCCAGCACCTCGGCCGTCCCGACGTGCACCCGGATGCGCTCATGATTGATGACCTCGCGCTTGACCCCGGGTCGAATCTCAACCCAGGCGTCAAACCGTTGCGTCGTGCGGCTGAGCTTGGGATGACACACGACATGACCGCGGGTGATCGCGCTTTTTTCCAAACCGACCAGATTGAGTGCTACGCGCTGGCCCCAGCTGGCCTGGGGGACCGTTTGGCCGTGGACCTGCATAGAGCGCACCCGGGTTTCTTCTCCACCGGGCAGGAGTCTGACAGTTGCCCCGCTCTGGACACTGCCGGCTGTGGCTGTACCCGTCACTACTACCCCGTGTCCCTTCATCACAAACGCCCGGTCCACAGGCAAACGGAAATAGCCCGGCAGGGACGGCCGCTCGTAGCCCGCCAGCCGAGCGGCGATGGCGCTGCGGAGTTCGGCAATGCCATCATCAGTGACCGCAGAAACCGCCACAATCGGGGCGCCTTCCAGGGTAGAGTCAAGAGTCAGGATTTCGATTTCTTCACGCACGTCGGCCAGACGCTCGGCATCAACGAGATCGGCCTTGGTAATCACGAAGATTCCATTTGTGAGACCCAACAGATGCAAAAAATCCAGGTGCTCTTCACTCTGGGGCATGACGCCGTCATCCGCAGCCACGGTGAAGAGAACCAGGTCAATACCGTGCGCCCCGGCCAGCATATTGCGGATAAAACGCTCATGGCCGGGCACGTCGACAATCCCGGCTCGCTCGCCATCAGGCAGATCCAGATAGGCAAATCCCAATTCGATAGAAATGCCGCGTTCCTGTTCCTCCTGGAGGCGGTCCGTGTCGTGGCCGGTCAGGGCCTTAATCAGCGCCGTTTTGCCGTGATCAATATGGCCGGCAGTCCCAATAATGTGCGGCATGGAGTCACTCCCGCGCGGGCAAACGGCATTCTGGCAAAAAGGATGGGGAAAAGGAAGCCATCCGGGAGAAAAGACCGGTGTCGATCGGAAAACAGAATTATAATACAGACAGTTTGCTTATTCCTATAAGGTGTGGTATCCGGTGTGAGAGTTTCAGAGACGCAGGAGGGTCCTATGTTGCAGACGTTTCACAAGGACAACACAGGCTTTACCCTGATCGAACTGCTCGTCGTCATCACCATCATCGGCATCCTGGCCGCCTTCGCCGTTCCGCAGTTCGCCAGCTATCGTCGTAGCGCATATTGTTCGCGGGTCGAGTCGGACGTGAGCAACACCATGCTCGCCCTCGAGGCCTACTATGCGGCCAATAGCGAGTACACCACCGATCTGAGCCTGCTGGGAATTGCTGCCAGTGACGGCGTCAATCTGTCCATTGACACCAGCGGGCTTGTCACCGTCACCGGCACCGATCTCCAACCCGACGGTTCCGATTGTCCCAAGGGCAACAGTTACGTCCTGGCCCAAGGCGGGCAGCCCGAGTGGCAATAGCCGGTCTGGCAGAATTATGGACCAGCCCTGAGGTTGAGCCGGGCTGCGGACACGAGTCGCAGCCCGGGATCTCACTGCCCAATTTTGTCGGCCAGGAAGGGCGCGACTTGGTCGAGGCCGATACGCTCCTGTTGCAACGAGTCGCGGTGACGCACGGTCACGGTCTGATCGGTCAGCGTCTCGCCGTCGATGGTGAAACAGTACGGGGTGCCGGCCTCGTCCATGCGCGCGTAGCGCTTGCCGATACTTTGTTTGGCGTCGAACTGGACGGCGTACCTGGGCCGCAGCTCGTGGTACAGCTTTTCGGCAAGCTCGGGCATGCCGGCTTTGTTGACCAACGGAAAGACGGCCGCCTTGAGCGGGGCCAGCCGTGGGTGGAACCTCATGTAGACCTTGCTGGGCCGCTGCTCATCGGGAGTGTAGGCTTCACACAGTGCGGCCAGGGTTCCCCGGTCAGCCCCGGCGCTGGGCTCGATGACGTGTGGGAAATAGCGCTCATTGCGGTCCGCGTCGAAGTAGCGCAGCTTGTCGCCCTGCCCGCAGTGCTCGGCGTGCTGACGCAGGTCGTAGTCGGCGCGGTGGGCAACGCCCTCCAGCTCACCGTAGCCGGGAGCGGTAAACGGGAAACGGTATTCGACATCGCTCGTCCCGGCCCCTTCTCTGGCATAGTGGGCGAGTTCATCCGAGTCGTGCTCGCGCAGGGTCAGGTTCTCGCCGGCCAGACCGATTGACTGCCACCAGCGAAACCGCGTGTCGCGCCAATACTGGTACCATTCCTGGGCCTGGTCGGGATGAATAAAGAACTCCAGCTCCATCTGTTCAAACTCGCGGGAACGGAAGGTGAAGTTGCGCGGCGTGACCTCGTTGCGAAACGCCTTGCCTATCGGGGCGATGCCAAACGGAACCTTGACCCGGTTGCTGTCGAGCACATTCCAGAACTGGGTGAAGATGCCCTGGGCGGTCTCCGGCCGCAGGTAGGCGACCGCAGACGGGTCTTCGACCGCGCCGGTTGTGGTCTTGAACATCAGGTTGAAGGGTTTCGGATCGGTGATTTCTCCGCCACAGAACGGGCACGGCGGCGATTCACTCCATTGCTTTTCTGTGGTGGCGAGGTGTCCGATC